>JAHJLU010000413.1 GCA_018821745.1 Myxococcota bacterium
AACTGGGGAATACTACCACTGTCAATACCTCGGTTCCGACTCTGGTCAGTGGCGGGTACACCTTCAATAGTATCGCTGCCGGGTTCGGCCACACCTGTGGGGTAACACCCATGGGGGCGACCTATTGCTGGGGGGATAATGAATGGGGGCAGATGGGGGACAATACGGCCGTTGATAAATTGGTTCCAACGCCAGTTGCCACCTGGTAACATTACATCTCACTGACCCCACCTAAAGAACGCACTTCCTCACGGCAGAAGCGGCTCCCCCTTATCCACCTCTCCTTATCCCCACAGCCAGCGCAGCGCCAGCTCTTCTTCTTGAACGTGAGCTGCTCTGAGGTCACAGAGAGGATCCGCTCTGTTCGCAAAAAGCTTCCCTATTTTGCAGATGGCTGCTTAATTGGTCGCTGGTATGGTACCTCTGAACTGTTTGAACACATGGGATGTGAATGAAAAATGAAACCGTGGATGATAATTGATGAAAAAGAAACGCCCGACGGGCTGTTGCGGTTGATGCGGCACGGCACAAAGGAATTTATTATTAAAATTGGGGATCTTATTCTGATGCACAGTCATCTGAGTCTGACCGAGAAGGCTTTGGCGACCAGCGCTGTTGAGCTGCTGGCCAAAAAGGAGGGCGCCCATATTTTAATCAGCGGACTTGGCATGGGGTACACGTTGCGGGCGGCTCTGGATGTGCTTCCTTCAGACTGCAAGGTGACCGTTGCCGAGTTGAATCCAATTGTGGTGGAGTGGTGCAGGGGCGAGCTGGGCGAACTGACCGATTATCCATTGAATGACACGAGGGTAACGGTTGTGGTGGGCGATGTTGCCGATGTCATCAGGGAGGCCGCTGGTGGGACAAAGAACAAATTCGATGCGATTATTCTGGATTTGTACGAAGGAACCACACAGGCCAACAACGACGATCAGCATATGTTTTACGGGTCTGATGCCCTCAAACGCACGCGGGAAGCACTTCAACAGCAGGGCATTTTTGCCGTCTGGACGGAAGGTAAAGACCAGGGTTTTGAGAAGCGGCTGGGGCGTGCCGGTTTTACGATGGAACAGACAAACCCGGGCAAGGGGGGTCCACGGCACGTGGTGTACCTGGCCAAACCCAAGGCTCAAAAAAGGTAGTCACCGCGCCTCGCCACTTGTTGTTTTCGTTCAGGCCTTCGCGCTCATGGCCCCCTTTTGGGTCGATCACCAGCCGTCGAGGACACACTGGAGCGTGTAGGGTTCGGTTTCTGACAGGGGTATCTCTTCGAGGTCCTCTCCCAGAAGGTTTCCACTGGCAAAAC
This sequence comes from Myxococcota bacterium, assembly GCA_018821745.1. Lineage (GTDB taxonomy): Bacteria > Myxococcota_A > Polyangia > HGW-17 > HGW-17 > SZUA-580. The sequence continues at coordinate 1,307 of JAHJLU010000413.1, forward strand.
CCGTGACATCGTTAAACCGGTATGACCAGCAATACCTGAGGTTCGGGTGGTCTTCAGAGTAGGTCACCAGATTGTCAATCAGGATGACGTTTACAAACTCACTGAAGGCCATAAAGTACCCAAGGAATTGATTGCGGCGCACATCGGCCTGGGAACTCTTGTACATGTACATGCCGCAACTGTTGCAGACATTCTCGTGCACATAGGTTGCGCGGTTATGCCCCTTGTCGCCGCCCCCGGAGTATTGGATGTACCCCAGCCGTCCGTTTGCAGAGCCATCGACCATGGTAATGGTATTTCTGGCAATAATGTTGTGGGTTTTGTGCCAGCTCACGATGGGGCCGTCGGTGTATGTGCTGCCCTCACCCTGCTCCATGACGTTGTCCAGAATGTAGACATTCTCGCCTGTTGCGTTCACAATATCGCCCCCGGCGTTGTGGTGGAAATTGTTGTTCTGAATCAGAATATCTTCGTCGACACGCCCGGGACCTTCAATGTCAATCCCAAACTGTGGCGCTGTTCCGTTGATGTGATGGATCTCATTGTCCTGTACTGCAATGCGCACGCCCCCAACAATTGAAATCCCCTGGCGCCGGTTATTGAAAATCATATTGTTGGTAAAGGTGATGTCGGTTGCATCGAGCACCAGCGCGCCATCCCCGGTCAAATCTTTTATTTCCATATTATCAATGAGCACGTTGCTGTTTCCCCACACACAAATACCATGCCCTTCATCGTGGGCCGTGCCGCCGTCATTTTCGCGGGGGGTAAACACATGGGTGTCCCGATCTCCGACAATGACTCCGTCGCGCACGACTATGTTGTCGCCATTTAAGCGCAGCACGCAGTAATTCCATTTGTCGTTCGTGTCCATGGTCAGCACAGCACCTTCACTGAACACAAACTCCGTATCCCCGTAAATATCAATGCCTCCCTGGTAGATGTCGTTGACGTCCTCGCTCACCAGGTAGTTGCCTTCTGGCAGCACCACGCGGGTGTATCCTTCGTCGTGGGCCCAGTCAACCGCCGCCTGCAGGTTGGCGGTCGTCCTGGTGGCATCGGTCCCCGTGTCGGGAATATCCCATTGGGCGAGATCAATGATGTATTCTTCGGTGCCTGTTATTACTGGTACCTGAACTTCAAACCCCCGCCTGGGCAGTCCATCGTCATCCAGGTCTTCCGCATCCGGCTCATATATTGGACCGGTGCCGTTGGATTCATTGTTGGAACAGGAAGTAATCGACAACGCCAAGAAAATGAGCAGGCAACAGGGGATATATTTCATGGGATATTTTCGCCTCCAGGTTCTTTGTTGAGCGCAAATGCAAGCTGCCGCACACTCGCATTTGAATATTACACAGTAAATTCAATATTACAATGACTCTTGAAACTAGCAATGTGTTTTTCACCCAGTGGCCTGCCCGAGCGGGCGGATAGGTTGGATTGGCTTCCTTTTGCCACAGGATTCTCGGCGTTCTGATAATTGAAGAGGCCCCCTCCGTGTCATTATAGGTGTGGTATAGGTGAGAACTGTGGCTGATCTCCCCCCTATTCCTATAGAGTATAAACTAAACCCGTTGCAGATTTTGCGGATTCGACCAATAGTGAGGCAGTCACACGGTGGATGAGAGCACAATGCCCATAATGCGTATCTCACAAATTGTTGAAAAAACTTGTAATGTTGAGAATAATTCTGGTGTGCGGCCACCGCAGGGCCAGGATCTTCTCGCCAAATTACGATTTATCCAAATTGGGTTTGTGGTCTTTTTTATTGTGCAGAGTATTTTTATTGTGAGAAATTTTTCCCAGGGGCGCCTCATGGAACCCCTGCTCGATCTGGGCAGCGTTGTGGTGTTTGCGGTCGCGCTGTTTGCTGCCTGCCACAATTACGCCAGGTTACAGGTGGTGTTCCGGAGTATCATTTTTACGCTGCTGTGTGTCTTTACCTTCACCTTTTTCTTCAGGGAGTATGAGACTGCCTCTATTTTGTGGTTCTATGTGTTTCCCCCCGTGGTCTTTTACCTGCTCGGGCTCAGGGAGGGGATCTTCTGGCTCATCCCCTTCTTCGTCCCTGTTCTCCTGCTCTGTTTTGCCCCGGGTGTATTTCCCATTAAGCCACTGGGGGTTCCCTTTATTCTGCGTTTTCTCACCAGTTTAACCCTGCTGACCTTCTTCTCGGCGGTGGTGGAGTCACTGCGCATGGGCTCGCTGAGCGCTTTGGTTCAGGCAAACAGGGATCTTCAGAAGGCCACGGAGGAGCTCACGGAGCTCTCGGGACTTACCCCCATCTGCAGTTACTGCAAAAGGATCCGCGATGACAAGGGGTACTGGAATGACCTTGAGGCATATCTGGCGTCACACAGCAGGGCTCAGATCAGCACGGGGCTGTGTGACGCATGTGCCAAAGAGGCGGGGAACGACGCTCCTGCCCGTGGTGCCACGGGGGAACTCTCAAACTTGCTCGCGGGGCGGCTAAGGGCGCACGAGGATCACGAGAAGGCCAAGCGCCTTTTTGTTCTTCGGACAAGTGTCCTCATTCTGTTTGCAATCTGGGGGTTTGCTGCCCGGGACCTCTGGCAGGGGAATATCCTTGAGGGGGCCGTCCAGTTTGGGTTCAGTCTGGTTTTTCTGGGTGGGGTGATCACCCTCTGGCGGAATAAGGGCACAGCGGTTATCTACAGCCTCATGCTGGGGGTCATATTTATTTTGCTGGTGCACCCGTTTTTTGGCAGCGCTCCCGAGCTGCCCGAGTTTTTGTGGCTCTTTTTGTTCATCGTCCCCGCCAATTACCTGCGGGGTGCCAAAAAAGGGTTTTTCTGGTCCATGGGGTTGCTGCTTGTGGCGCTCGTGATCTTCCTTGAGCCCCCCTTTCTCACCAAGGTCCCCGGGAGCGCCGGCTTTGCAGTGCTCTTTCCCATGGCCTATATTGTGGTCTTTCTCATCTCCTGGAACATGGAGCGCCTTCGTGAACGCTACACCCGGTCCATGGAACTGAGCCTCGATCAAATCAGGGAAACCTACATGAGCATCAGGACCCTGAAGGGGCTCGTTCCCGTGTGCGCTTCGTGCAAGGCTATGCGTGATGACGAGGGGTTCTGGAGCTCGGTTGAGGTATATCTGGGTGCCCACACCCACATTGATTTAACCCACGGCATCTGTGCAGACTGCCTCGAAAAGGAGTTCCCCGATGTGTATGAGATCATGCTGAAAGAGGAAAAGATCCCACCCCCCCCAGAGCGCTCGTGAACGTCTGAGGGAAGGGTACAACCAAACACCCCGCTCACCAGTTCAGGGAATGAAAACCAGTATCAAATCAAATGGCTTAATGACGGCTGGTACGCTATTCAGCGAAATGGAGTACGAAGAAATCAAAGAGGCCCAGGCCCGGGGCGCCTGGAAGGGAGCCGTCTGTTGTGCCCGTGCAGTATATCCCGGAGGTTGGCTGAAGCGCCATTGAATTGCAGTAGTCGTTTCCGGAACCGCCGCCGGTATATGATGCCAGTTGTGTGCCTGCTGAATCGTACTTCACCACGACGGCGTCCTGGCCCCCATGGTTGGTGTGGCCCGGGAAGGTCCCGTCGGAGTGGCCAGCAACGTAAATGGCGTTATCGTCTCTGCAGGTAACTGCCCACGCCTGATCGTCGGAGGCGGTGCCAATGACTCTTGTCCAGCTTGCAACTCCCCCGGATGTGATCTTCATGAGGAACATGTCGGTACTTCCCTGTGAGGAGGAGCCCCCCAGGTCACCCTGGGTAAGACCGGAAATGTAAATATTGCCAACGCTGTCCACCGCCACGCCCGTGCCCTGATCTAATGCAGAGCTGCCCCATTGGCTGGTCCAGGCAACAGCGCCGGAGCTCGACATCTTGCGGACGAAGATGTCCGTGTTGCCATTGTTGACGCCCCCCAGAGCACCCGTGGTGAACCCCGTGACGATAATATTTGAGGAAGCGTCAATCCCAA
>JAHJLU010000414.1 GCA_018821745.1 Myxococcota bacterium
GCCCTGGCCCGAAGGCAGTAACGACTTCCCTTTGTGTTTTATATGTGTGGCGGCGTGCAGGGAGAAGCGCGCCTCGGGCTTGGTCTCCAAGGGCGCTTCATCATCGGAACATGCGCAGCACCATAGCGTGCAGAGGAGAGCGGCGGCGAACAAGAGCGGGCGACGACGGTTGTGGGCGGGTGAAGGTGCGCTCTGCATGGGGTCCTTGGGTTGGGCGGCTATGGGGCCGCTCCAGGCGTTGGATATTTTATGTGCTTTTTGCCGATACTGCCCGGGTGGGGGAGACCAGTCAAGGGCGTCGCCGCTTGCCCGCTGTTCTCACCGCACCCCCGATGAACCCGCGCACGACGCCCAGGCACTCCTTGGAGGTGGACCAAGCAAATCCGCGGACATTTGTGCGGCCCCCCACGCGCTCGTAGGTATAGCGGACGGTGTTCATCCGGTGGAGTCTCCCTCCAACCTTACAGTAATGGCTGTCATACACCTCACCGAGATAGGCCGTCCTCAGTTTCAAGCGCAGGAGCACCGCCCGGGTGAAGACCAGCTCGCCCGCCGTGGTGCGGAGCTCAAAGGTGTAATCCCATGTGCCCTTCTGTGTCCGCCGCAATTTCTGGTCCGCTGGGGGAGCGAGGAGGCGGCCGTATTGCGCCCTCGTCAACCCCACGGGGAGACTTGAGGGAGGAATCCCGATCACGTGCACCGCTCCGAGCTTGGCCGCGGCGACCTTCCACTTGAGCTCCTTGGGCGAAATGGGCGCCGCAATCGGGAACGCCTCATGCCACTGTCCGTCATAGATCCTCGGCACGATCTGGATGTAGGAGATCGTCGCGGTGGACGCGCCCCGCTTGATCTCATTGAAAAAGAACTCCACCGTGAAGCAGTGGTCCGGCATGCCCCTCATCCCGCAAAAATAGCGTTCGGTTATGCTGGGCCTGTCTCGGTATCCCAACTGAACGGAACGGATAAAGACGGGCCGTCCCTTCCGCAGCACCGTGTGCTCAAGGCTTCTGGGCTGGCGACGGATCACGAGCCGCGCTCCCCTGGACACCCGAGGTTTGCCCTTGAGTGCCGTTGGCCTGAACACATCACGGCCAACGGTGGTAAGAAACGACCCGGGGCGGTAGACCACAGGGAAGGGGAGGTTCACAAAGCGCTTGATGCCTTTCACGGTGGGGAGGCGTTTTTGGTAGAAATGCCGCCACAATAACCATGGAAAAACCCTGCCGTTTATGGTGATCGAGTAAAGGTTCGACGCCCGCCCGGGACGGTATGCGATGGGCGACACCGGGAAAAAGGAGGTCACCCTGACGCGCTTGAAATTCTGCCAGATGTGCAGTTGAGATATCCGCCCCTTAACATAATGGTAGGTGTAGGTCGGACAATCCCCTCCCTGTCCCGAGGCACAATAGAATTTATCGGCAATCTGTATCTGCCCAGCCTTAAAGCGGACCTCCCTGTCGATCTGGTAATGGCCCCCGGGCTTCCAGCCTCTGATAGATATTCCCCTAAGCTTTCCATCAACAAAGGAGGTCTCGAGCTGGAAGGTGCCCTGGGGCGGCACGATATTGCCGAGGAGGGCCGCGAGGGCGGTATTGTTCCCAGAAAATTGCTCCATGAGCCCAGGCGGCAGCGAGACGACGGGAGCCGGTATGTAGCGCGGCTTGCTGCGCAGGGCCAGGGGGATGTAGGGCGTGCGCGTGCGCGGAGCGACCCGTGTTGTCACTACCCTCCGTGGGGGCCAGATGAGATCCATCATCTGGGACCGCGTCAGGGGGCAGAAGGTCCCGTAGGCGGCAATCCTGAGGTCCTGCTTCGCCCTTGCCCAGCGGGATCTGATGACCCCGTAGGGCGGATCCTTTACTGCTACGCCGATGACACCGGAGCCACACTTCTCGGGATGGGCGGCACAGCGCCGAAGCATCCCACAGGCGACCGCCGAGACCTTGCCGGGACGCGGCCCCGAGGAGCGCCGCGGGAGGCCCGCCACGCGCCCACGCCAGTATCCCCTCCACCGGTCGATAGCGGCCTTGCGCTGGGCAACCCCCTGGGCGGAGGTCTGGTTGGCGATCGTGCCGGCGGGATCGCGTTTGCGCACGAGCTTGCCCCCGGCGCTCTGGGCAGAGACCCCCGGGGATCCGATAAACATAAATAATATCAAAATGGAAATACGGAGACGCGGTCGCTTCGACATGAAATTCACCCTCCGAGGAGATGAGAAGCACAGCACATCCTTCCCAGATTCAACGATTTTCCGTGTGGAGTCAAGTTCTTGTGAACTGTACAAGCACCAAAGTGAGCCAGCACCGCGCATGACCGCGCCTCTCCCGTGGGCCCGAGGAGGGCAGCTGTTACCTTAGGCAGTGGCTCGCGGGCGAGAACGAAGATCATGATCTGATCCGCTAAACTCCTGTACAGCAACATGACCTCCACCTCAGTATCCCGAAACCCGGCAGGCGAGCGGTTGTCGGTCCATTTTTCAAGACTTGATTCGATTACCCCTTGAAAACTGCTGACGATAGTGCTTATGTGAGGCGCTTGGCATTTTTTTCTCCCCTTGTGTTACGACTTCAGAAGATCATAAAATATCAAGCACTTCTACTCCTTTGTTTATTCGGATCTCCTTACATTGACTTAGGGGGACACCAAGTCGCCCCGTTTTTGGATCAGGCCCCACTTTATTTTGCCGAAGAGAAAAAAGCGGCATTTTCCTCGGGCTGTAAAAGTTATGATGAGTAACTTCCTGAAAAAGAATCCTAATTTTAATGATTATCCTTAACCGAGCAGTATTGCATTAAACCCTGATTGCATCAGGGGACAGGAGATTAAGAAATGTTTAAAAGAATTCTTTCATCAATAGCAGTAATTGCATTGTTTGCATCCTGTGGTGAAAAAACAAAAGGCACCTCGCCGGATAAGAATAACAAAGCTGATACTGCTGAGAAAAAAATTGAGAAAAAAGGTCCTGAAGTATCTACTTCAAATAAAAAAGCTGGAAAAAAAGTCTGCTTATCCTGCCGTGCGGGTAAATTGAAGTGGACGCAGATAACCACTATGCCTGCGGATCTGCTTGAAAAAATAACTGATGTCGGTGGTCAGACCAATGCACTTTTTAAAGGGCAGGAAGCCCGAATGAGTGTGAGCTGCATAAAGGATAAAACAATTACCTGCTCAGTAAAGAGCGGTAAAATTTCTGATGATTTAACTGCAAAACTCGTAAGTGCACTCTCCGAAAAGCTCTTTGATACAACAGCAGATGGTATGGTTGACCTTCTATGTGAAAAAGTTTCTGGCAAGTGGTCCTGCCGTTATTCTCTTGTCCCCATTGAAAAGAAATAATCGGTAATAATTGAAACCACACAAAACCCAACACTGAAAATAACAACGCCGGAGCTTTTCAACTACCCCAATTTCCTGAACCCGGGGGAGCCCCATATGAGGGCGTAGCCGATCGTGAATCAGAGCTGGAGACACTGGCCCTGCCGGCGGGGGAACGCAAGCTCCTGGCCCTGGCCCGAAGCGCCCAAAGGCAGTAATCACTCCCCTTTGTGTCTTTGATCCAGGAGCTCTCTGATGACCGTGGAGAGAGTTTTTTTATCGGTGGGTTTGCCGATGATGCGGTCCACATGGACTGGCTGTGTGTTGTTGTGCTCAAGCTGTTCACTGTATCCGGTACACAGAATAATTGGCGTGGAAGGGCTCGCTGCCCGAATTGTGCGTGCGAGGGCGTCGCCGTTGAGCTTGGGCATGGTCATGTCCGTGAGGACCAGGTCGTAGGCGCCGGGATTTTCCATGAAGGCGTTGAGCGCGTCCACGCTGGAGGTGAAACTGGTCACCTCGTATCCCATGCGTGTGAGGATGATGCTGTGCATGCGGATTATCTGCGGTTCGTCGTCCACCAGCAGGATATGCTCCTGGCCTCCGGGGATCGCCGTGAGGTGGGGGACCTCCTGGGAGATGCCCTTGGGGCTTGAGGTGGGGAGATAGATGGAGACGGTGGTCCCGAAGCCCACCTCGCTCTCCAGACGAATCTGCCCGTTATGGGCTGCGACGATCCCGTTTACGACCGTCAGCCCGATCCCAGAGTGTTCTTTCTTGGTTGTGAAATAGGGATCCGAAACCCGTGGCAGGATCTCCTGGGGGATCCCTTCCCCGTTGTCATGGACAGTGATGCGGGCAAAGGTGACCGGGTGGTCTTCCGTGGAGGGACCCGGGGGGATGGCGGGGGCGAGGGTTATCTGGATCTCTCCCCCATCGTCGCCGATGGACTCCCAGGCGTTGGTGCAGAGGGCAACGACAATGTGCTCCAATTGGGATGGAACGGCGGAGATGGTCAGGGGGCCGCCGTTGTGTTCCAGGGTGAGGCTGATGGAGGAGGGGAGAGTGGAGCGGAGCATCTTCAGGCTGCTCTCAACGATTTTTTCCAGCCGGATGGGGCGTTTCTCCTGGGAGTCCTGCCGGGAGAAGCTGCCCAGGCGGTCCACGAGGCTCTTGCTGCGGGATCCCGCCTTGGTTATCTCCCGCAGATTGTCGGCCATGGGGGAGTCTTCGTCGACCTCCTCAA
>JAHJLU010000415.1 GCA_018821745.1 Myxococcota bacterium
AGAGATATAGCCGTCCGGTGCTGAGGGTAGAAACAAGCAGGTGAGCTGTATTGCTTGTGTACTGCAGTTCGGAGCTATGGACAACCGCGCTGATCTTGTTCGATACAGCAATATTGGAGAGAAGATCGCAGTAACACCACAGGGTGTTCAGGCGACACCGGGGACATCGGTTTTCCTCAGTCAGCCGCTTATTGCTCATGACGTCAACAATCCTTTTCACACGATTGGATTTTCAAGCCGTTCTCACTGATACCCTCTCACCACCTGAGTTTGCGCCACAGCAACCGCTGATCGGGGGTAAAAAAGCTCCACGCCAGAACGCGGGACACTTTTTGTCCCTGGGACATCTGAATGGTCTTCACTTCATGGACTCCCAGTGACCGCAACCGGTTGTAACAGGTGGAGAGGGTCTCTTTTTTAGAGACCAATGAAGTAAACCACAGACATTTCAAAGATAGGTCAGCGCTCTGGTTGATCATTTCCTGAAGAAACTGCCGCTCCCCGCCTTCACACCAGAGCTCGGCTCCCCTTCCCCCGAAGTTTCTCACAGGGGCAGATTCGCTGTCTGGTAAACCCTCGCTGCCATGCAGATTGCGCAGTTTACGGGCGGTCTCCCTGTCTGCTTCCTGGGCCGAAGCGAAGAAGGGGGGATTACACACAACCGCATCAAAAATATCCCCGGGGTGAAACACTCCCGTAAAGATCTCCCGGGGGTCTGCCTGCAGCCGCAATTCAACCAGCCTTTGCAGCTCATTGTGCTCAATAATCCTGCTCCCGTTCTCCAGAGATACCCTGTCGATATCAGTCCCCACAAAGCTCCAGCCATATTCCCTGACACCCAGGAGGGGATAGATGATACTGGCCCCAGTGCCAATATCCAGCACCCGGATCTTCCTTCCCCTGGGTATGGATCCCCCCTCGGCCATACAATCCGCCAGATAGTGCAGGTAATCATCCCGTCCGGGCACAGGGGGGCATAAATACCCCTCGGGGAGTTCCCAGTGGGAGATTCGATGATGGGCAAAGAGCAGTGCGCTGTTGAGCGCCCTCACCGCCCCCGGATCGGAGAAGTCCACAGAGTCAGTGCCCCGGGGGGTGGACCGGACAAACTCCCCCAGCGGAGGATAGCACGCAGTAAGCCGTGCAAAATCATAGCCCGTGCCGTGTGGATTTCGCGGGTGCAGCCCGTCACTTTTCGAGGAGCGGGAGGATGGCTTTTTTTTTGGTCTGCTCATGGGTAACGGGGAAGGGTGTCAAGGAGCCCTGCGCCCCTCAAAGGTGTTTACGTGGTTTTAGGGAAAAAAGAAAGGAGAGAAGGCAGAAAAACGAGAAGTTATTTCATGTTTCTGCGGCCCTTACGAGGAACGCGACGGATCTTGCGGATGGGGCGATCCATTCCCATAATCCGGCCTCTGGGGCCGATCACACGACCCATGGGGCCAATCACGCGACCCATGGGGCCGATCACACGACCCATGGGACCGAAGGGACGCTTAATGCCGGGGGTATGGGGGCCTCTGATGCGGGGATCGCGACGGTGCCGCATGATTTTTTTGTTTACGTGACGAACTTCCACGCGCCGCCTTCTCATTTTGAGATTGCGTTTTCTGATCCGCTCAAGTTTTTTCATGCGGGCTTTGTCGGCCATTCTGGGGCTTTTGCGCGCATGGTACCAGTTCCGGTTCTGGCGGAAGTTGGCTTTTACCACGCGTTTTTTGCCTTTGTAGTCTCTGTGGCGGTATTTCACACCGGTGAGATACCTGGGGCGGAAGTTCTTGCGGGGTTTCCATTTTTTCACGGGGTGCTTGGTATAGAATTTGGGGAGTCTCACCTTGTGCTTGACGGCGTAGGTTCTGCCACGGGGGTGGTGTCTGAGGTACCAGTTGCGCCATCGACGTTCACGGGCTCTCCTGATCTTGTACTCACTAACTCTGCGAGCCTGGAAGTCATCATACATGGGGTTCATCTGGAGGGTGAGGGTATTCATTAGCTTGATTTTGGCAGCCTTGGGCTTGATCACGCCGGCTTTTACGAGGGCATTGAGTCTGCGGATGGTGTAGGCGTTGGCCATCATCATGGCTGCAAGCTTGCGGTCTCTTCTGGAGGCGATTTCGGCTTCGGTCAGATTGTCGACCAGAGGCTTGGCTTCTTTATCGTAGGCTTTGACATCGCCCGTGTTGGCAGCGGTCTCGGCTTTTCCTGCCTCTTCAGCGGTCTTTGTTTCCATTTTCGCGATGGCGGCTTCAAGGTCAGCCACTTTTTTCTTGAGCTCTTCGATGCGCGTAACAGCGGTCTGGGAGAGGGTGTCGGCTGTCTCGCCGGCGACCTTGGTCTCGCCCTCGTACCATTTATTCCAGTCTTCTTTTTCGGCATTATAAGCCTTGGGAGCTGAAGGTTTTCCATCGAGGCCGATAGTAACCTGCTTGCCTTTGGTGACTTCCAGGGATTTGTTGCCTTCCTGGTCGGCCACTTCCACGATACCAGTCTCAACACCGACTTTGACCGTACCGGCATCGGAGACGCCCACGTCAAATTCGGTACCGAGAACGGAGAGCACTGCGGAGGGCGTGTAGACCGTGAACACGGACTGCCCTTCTTCACGGGGCTCGATCATGAGGTTGGAGGAGCCGGTGAGCATGGTGATGGAGG
>JAHJLU010000416.1 GCA_018821745.1 Myxococcota bacterium
AAGGACATGGATTGGGATGGCCGGTCACACCACGTCAGTTGCCTTACGGATGTCACCATCAGAAAAACCATGGAGGAGCATCTCCGCCAGAGCCAGCGGCTGGGGGCCATCGGGCAGCTCGCAGGGGGTGTTGCCCATGATTTCAACAACCTGCTGGGAGCGATTATGGGGTTCACCGAGCTTGCTCTCTCCGAGGCGGGGCCCAATGAAGAGCTGGGCTCCTATCTGCAGAAAATCCGCGGTGCATCGCTTCGGGCCAGGGATCTGGCCAGGCAGATACTCGCCTTCAGCCGACAGGAGGGTGGCGGGAAGAAGCCCGTTGAGTTGAATATTGTTCTGCTTGAGACCATTGGCTTTTTGCGGGGTACCGTTCCATCATCCATCTCCATCAAGCATCACCTGGATGATCCCCAGTGCCGGATAATGGCCAACGCCACGGAGCTGCTGCAGGTCTTCATGAATATTGCCACCAACGCGGTCCAGGCAATGAAGGATCAGGGGACCCTCACCATTCGCTTGAGCCGCTTGGACATTTCGGATCCTGTGGAGGGGAGCATGGGAAAGATCCTTCCCGGTCGGTACTGCGTAATCAGAATCAGTGATACGGGATCGGGGATGGACAAGGCGACCATGGCGCGAATTTTTGACCCCTATTTTACCACGAAGCCCGTGGGAAGCGGCACCGGTCTGGGGCTCTCCGTGGTTTACGGGATCATAAAAAATCACCGGGGAAATATCACCGTCACCTCTCTTGTGGGGAAGGGGACCACTATGAACCTGTTCTTCCCCCGGATTGAGTCCCTTGAGCTGGCCCAGACATCCAGTGATGGTGATATTTCTGACCTCAAAGGCAAGGGTGAAATCCTTCTGGTGGACGACGAGGCCATCCTGGTGGAGTTGGGCAAGAAACTGGTGGGGATGCTGGGGTACTCCGTAACCGCCACTACCTCCAGCCGTCAGGCCCTCGCCTATATTATGGCGGACCCCGGCAAATACCACCTGCTTATCACGGACCAGACTATGCCCGAGATGCTGGGGACAGAATTGATTCAGGCGGTACGTCTCATTCGCCCGGACCTGCCCGCGCTCTTGATCACCGGCTACAATTCTCAGATTAACAGGACCAATGCCGCGAGCAAGGGCATAGAACATTTTTACATGAAACCACTGGAACTGTATGAGCTTGCCCGCGCTATTCTCAAGGCGATGGGGAAATCGGAGCCATCGTTTCCACAGGACCAGGAACGGTAGTTTAAACAGCCATGAAGCGTGACACTTTATCCAGTACAACCATCGATTCGGGCCAAAACCCCAGGGTGAATGCGCAACAGGGGGAAAAGGAATCTGAGAATCAGGCCATAAGGAAACTCCTGCTGGGTGTGCAGGATGCGTTGCTCACCCTCGACCCCCGGGGGACGATTATCGATGTCGAGGCGGACTGGGACCACCTCTTTGGCTACTCAATATCACATATAACTGGTTCTCATTATGAGGAATTTCTTTTTCCTGAGGACCGGGGATGGGTGAAATCGGGACTGGATCGTGCGTGGGATGGGGAAGATTTCCCCATGGTTGTCAAGATCCGGCCACAGGACGGGGGTCAGGCATGGGTTCGGGTCACGGGCAGGCAGAGCATACGTGACGGACAGGCTGTTCTGCTTGTTCTGCTCAGAAATATCAGCGAAGAGAGGGAGCGAGAGCTGGCACTTTTAGCCAGTGAAGAGAAGTTTCGCACTCTTTTCATGACAAGTCCCGATGCCCTCTACCTGCTGAGTGAGGGTGACTGGGTGGTTCTTGAGATCAATGAGGGGTTCACCCGAGTGACCGGATTTGGTCAGGAGATCATCGGGCACAGTACCGACTCGGTCAATTTGTGGCCAGATCATGTCGAACTCTATGCGCTCCGGGCCGAGTTTGTAAGGGAGCGGCAGTTTCATAACCGGGAAATTCATTGGACCAGCAAAGAGGGGAGAGTTATTCGCGGGCTTATGTCCATGCAATCAATCACCCTCGACGGATCCAGAGTGGCCATGTGTATCGTGAACGATATCACCCCTCTCCTGGAGATGAAGAAGAAGCTGGAGCACCTGCTCAAGGCGGTGGAACAGTCCGGGGAGGCATTTGTCATCACCGATGAGAGGAAAAGTGTGATCTATTGCAATACCGCCACAGAGACCCTCACTGGCTATTCCCGGGAGGAAATTCAGGGGAAGGATGTTTTCTTCTTCATGACCAATCTGCGCGATGAGGAGAAAATGGCGGCCTTTTCCCGGGAGGTGCGCAAGGGGAGAAGCTGGCATGGCCGGGTCCGCCTGAGGACAAAACCCGGGGTGGAGATTATGGTCGAGGCCACCATCTCACCTATTTTTGCAAATGACCAGATTGAGAGCTTTGTGTGTGCACTCAAGGATATCTCGAGGGAGATGGTCGCCGAAGAGCGGCTCCGCCAGTCCCAGAAGATGGAGGCAATCGGTACACTTGCAGGGGGGATTGCCCATGATTTTAACAATATTCTTTTCCCCATCATGGGCTACGCTGAACTGACGCTGGATGATCCGCTCCTGCCACAGCAGTGCTACGAGAATGTGGCCGCTATTTTGGAAGCCTCAAAACGCGCCAGGGGCCTCATCCAGCAGATCCTCACATTCTCCCGGAAAGGGGGTGTGGAGCTGGCCCCCATTCGCATGGGGTCCATTACAAAAGAGGCGATAAAGCTGGTGCGTGCTTCTCTGCCGGCCAATGTGAAGATTGAAAATCTTGTCTCCGATGTCGGGTATATAATGGCCGATGTCACGCAGGTTCATCAGGTAATCCTCAACCTGTGCACCAACGCCTGGCATGCCATGTCCGGAGAGGCGGGGAAGATCACCATTGAGCTCTCCGAGGTGGAAGTGGACGCATCCTTCAAGTGGCTGCACCCCCAGGCGATCCTGGGAACATTTGTGAAGCTCACCGTGGCAGATACGGGCAATGGCATGACCTCATCGGTGATGTCCCGGATTTTTGAGCCCTATTTTTCCACAAAGGAACCGGAGCGGGGCACGGGTCTTGGCCTGGCGGTCGTGGATGGAATAATAAAAGAGCACGGCGGATTTATTCTGGTTGATTCCGCTCCCTCGGAGGGGACTGTGTTTGAGGCATACTTTCCGCTCATTGAAGAGGAACCCTTGGATTATGTGAAAAATCCCTCGGGGGTCTATCGATTCGGGATGGGAACCATTTTAGTCGTTGATGACGAGGAGGTTATCGCAAATATGATCTCTAAAGTATTGACGAATCTGGGTTTCAGCGCCGTGACCCATACAAACCCCGTAAAGGCACTCGAGGAATTCCTTGAAAACCCCGAACGGTATGATCTGCTGATTACCGATATGACCATGCCACAGATGACGGGGGATGCGCTCATGGAGGAAGTGAAGAGACACCGGGATATTCCGGTGATTATTGTCACGGGGTACAGTGAGATTATGGACCAGGAGCGGGCGATGCAGGAAGGGGCCGCGGGTTTTCTGCAAAAACCCTTCACCAAGTCACAGCTCTCCAGAGCCATATACCAGATAATGGGTCGTGCCGTTTCCCCTTTATAGTCGTTATTGTATCTGAGGCAGCCTAGTTGATGTCGAGGAGCTCTATCTCGAAAACAAGCGTTGAATTGGGCGGAATCGTGCCCGGGACGCCGCGTTTTCCGTAGGCCAGGTCGGAGGGTATGGTTACACGCCATTTGGAGCCCTTGGGCATGAGGAGGAGGGCTTCTCGCCACCCCTGGATGACCTGGGTGGGCTTCAGTGTGAGTGGTTGGCCCCTTTTGATGGAGCTGTCGAACTCTGTGCCGTCTGTGAGGAGCCCACGATAGTGACAGGTGACCGTGCTCGAGAGTGACGGGAGGGCCCCTTTGCCTTCCGCAAGGATCTCGATTTTCAGACCGGATGTTGTCACAAAGGATTTGCGCTTCACTGCCAGGGGCCTGGGATCCTGGGGCCTGGGATTGAGCAAGGTTCCCAATGGCTTGACCGGTGGTGGAGCGCTTGCCTCCCGGTTCGGTGGTGTTCTCTGGGGCTGCGTGTCAGCCGGTGTGGCCGCGGGGCTGCAGCCGAGCAGCAGGAGACCTGCCAGCAGCGAAGCCCGAAATGTTGGGGCAGCTGTGAATGTAGAGAAAATGAGAGATTTCATGATTTTTTGCCTCGCCTGGCTTTTTTCACCGGTGAGGCCTTCTCTGCTTCCTGCGCCGCCACTTTTTTGGGATCGGGGGTGATGATGGAGTAAATGACCATGAGCCCCACCCCGATCAGGAGGACCATGTCAGCTATGTTGAAGGTGGGCCAGGGCCACGTGCTTTTTATTGCCGGCGTTCCCCAGAACTGAATGAAATCCGTCACCTTTCCATAGAAAATGGTCTCCGACAGATTTCCGATGGCGCCACCACCGACCATCCCGAGCCCAACCAGGAAGAGCCTGGAGTTGGCCTCGGGGCGCGTGAAGAGGTAGTACACAAAGGCCAGCGCTCCCAGTCGGATGGCAATGAGCAGCCAGCGTCCGCCAGGCATGCTGGAGCCGAGGCTGAAGGCAGCGCCCGTGTTGTAGGCC
>JAHJLU010000417.1 GCA_018821745.1 Myxococcota bacterium
ATGAACAGGCAGAGCCGAATGGACCGCCGGGCGCGCTGGATCTCCCCCAGGATGAGGTGCTGCGGCCGAAAGAACCCGCCCCCCAGCACCATCTGGCGGCCAAAGGTGTAGAGCAGGTTGAAGCGGCTGAACGGGTCTACCCCATAAGCCTGGATCACGCCCCCGCGGATGCTCTGGAACACGTTATCCAAGAGCCGCACCACGGCCGCGGACCCGCAGGTGCCGCACGCCTCGAGCGCGGGATGTCCGGTGATGACCCGGGTGGTCACCAGGGCGCCTGGCTCAAGCCGCCGTATCAGCGAAGTGATTTGATCCGGAGCGGGGATACTGTTTTCAATGACCTGCTCCTCTGGATAGAGAGCCGAGACAAGAACCAGGTGTCCATGTTTCACCCGAACACCGGAATCAATTGACTGTGCAAGGGTCCCTTCTTTCAAATGGATAGTAAAGACGAGGAGCGCATAGCTGAATCCGATAAGCCCTATGGTGATGAGGGTCCGTGATTTTCGCCTCGTCAGGTTTCGCAGAGCCATTTTTGCTATCATTGGCTTTAGCCCTGGTTCCGGAATGCTTCCACCGGCTTAATCCGCGCTGCGCGAACCGCAGGCCAGACAGCGGCCAGTAAACTGATGCAGAAGAGAAGTACGACGGGGATGAGCAGCCCTCGCGGGGTCATCGTTGCCCGCCAGACTGGGTCGATAATTACCCCTTGAAAAGAGAATCCATCGGGCATGATAAATGACAAATCAATCCCCTTGGTCACAAGCACCGACTGTATCCCCACTCCCAGCAGTCCACCGGTAATGGAGGCAGTGAGCGCCAGAAAAAAGGTCTCCGTCATAATCAATATCCCGACCCAGGAGGGTTTCATCCCTATGGATTTCAACACACCGAATTCTTTTATCCGCTCCATCACTGCCATGAGCATGGTGTTCATGGTCCCAAAGGAAGCGATAAGCAGAATAATCGCCAGGATGAGACCGGTCATCGCCTCCTGGGTGTTGAGAATATTGGCCATTGATGGCTCTATCTGCTGCCAGGTACGCACCATGGCCTGCGGGGGAAGCTGGCTCTCGATCCGGGATGCGATGGCGCGGTTGTTCCCCCCTTTCTTTGTGCGTATGGCAAATTCATGGACGGCGGGGGTCTTCTCCTTGCCGATAACCAGCCCCATGAGATTCTCGTCCCATGCATTCCCTATGTGGATATACACAACTCCCCGATCGAAGTCCGCGAGCCCTGTCCTGAAAATTCCCGCCACTCGAAACATCCTGTCCAGCGCATAGTTGTGAACAGTCCCCATGTCCATACCGATGATATCCCCTGTTGTAACCCGGAGGATATGAGCCAGTTTTTCGCCGATAAGAATCTGCGCCACAACCCCCCTGGCGGATTTCTCCAGTTTGAAGGCGTCGGACAGATATCGGCCCTTGATTATCCCCTTGGACATGGTGGATACCTGTGCCTCATCCTTGGGCTGGACGGCGATGATCCCCACTGGGTGTGAGTAAAGCTTCAGCAATGCGTACTCGCCGCTGTCAGGTCCAGGAAGTTGCGTTGAGACCTGGATGGTGGTTGTTGGCGACTTGTCGTCCAACTTCTTGAGGTTGTCAATATCATCGTCGTCGTCATCAGTTGTCTGGGATTTTCCTTTTGCAGGAGTGGCCAGAATCCGCTGCACGGAGGGTGTTGCCATGAAGACGGTGGGAGATTTCACCGATGCCTGAGAAAACACACCACTGACAAAGATTTTTTCGCATGCTCCTTCTGGGGGCATGGGCGTGAGTACCACCATGGAGCCGCTGCGGATCTTGAATTTTCGCGCTGTCTCATCATCAATCAGTGCATCACAGGGCTTGCTGCGGTCGGGGGCGCGTCCATGGGTCACGGGGATTTTTGAAATCGCATCCAAGGGCTTACCCACGAGCCTGACGGTGAATTTCTTCTCGGCGCTCACCATCCCACCCGAATAGGCCCGCGGTGCGCACGCGATTACTCCCGGCGTCTCCAGGATTTTTTCTTTCAGGGAGGCAGCGGGCAGCATCTGACGCATCTGACGCTCCTCGGGATACTTCTTCTCGTGCACCTGTATATTTCCCAGATGCATTCCGGTGATACCGTCTATCATCTGTGCCCGGAGCCCCATCATGAGGCCATAGGTGGGAATCGAGAATGCGAGGCCGGCGGCCATGGCGAAGAGCGTGATCAGCGTTCGTCTTCGCTGACGCCATAAATTTCGCCAAGCCATTTTAATCAGTAATCGTGCGCCCATTTTCTTCATCGAAATGCCCTCCAGGCCATTTTCAAAGTTTCTCTCAGCGTTTGAGCCCTCTGAGGCTGAAGTACCGAGACGGGATCTGTACGTTGAATCGGATTTTATCGTAAATAATTTCCGTATACTCCGATTTGCCGGCCGGAGTGATCACCATGCGACAGGGGACAAGTCTTCCATCCATCTTTTTGACATTGTGAAAACTCATGGTGCGCTTGAGCACACTCTTCTCCGAAAAGTATTCAATCTTGACAGGGATGTTATCCGCTTTTCGAACGGTCATGATGATCTTGCCCCAAACCACGGGCGCCGATGGCCTGGGCTTGATGGCAATAATATAGTTTCCAGAGACCTCGGTGCGGCTCTCACAGCTATAGTGCTTGTAGAGCTGGGTCTGCTTGACCAGATCATCGTTGGTGATGTGGCTCCCCATCCAGGAGTCACCCATCATGGAAGAGCTCACCTTTACGATTCGATC
>JAHJLU010000418.1 GCA_018821745.1 Myxococcota bacterium
CTTGACGTTAAGCTGTACACCGACTGTGGCAGCCTCGCCTACTATGGCGAGCCGGAGCCCTTTGAGCCCGATGGCGGATACCGCCGGGAGATGAAATGTGAAGATCTGGCCGACGGCAACGGTCCCGTCTGTGCACCCGTAGAGGTGAAGTGGAAACCCGACGCATCCGGTGACTGCAAAGTAATTTTTGCCGTCTGGGATCTGTTCGGGGGGACGACCTGGCTGGAGCAGCGTGTGACAGTGCAGGGGCTCTGAGGAGCGGGTGATATTTTCGCTCCGTGTCATCTGGTCTTTTTGTCAGAAAGGCTCAAGCACCATGTGCAGGGGCAGGTGGTCCGAGATCGTCTGTTCATATTCAGAGAAATCTCCATAAAAATAATGATGGAGGGGGAGGACGCCGATTGATGCTGTTTCGCGGGCAAAGATGGGGGCGAACTCTTCGGACATAAGGATATGATCCAGGTGGCTGGGCCAAGAGGGATAGGACCATAGGGCGTTGTCATCAGAGGCGATGGCCATGTCCCCGAAAAACCACTCCTCGTCTTTGTCGTAGAAGGGCGTGAAGACGTTGCGGGAGTCTTCATCTGTAATGAGATCGTTGAAATCACCGAGGATGAGAACCGGTTCGTCCGGGTGAAACATCTCAACCCAGTTGGCGAGTTTTTTCGAGGCGTTGAGGCGCCGGAGCTCTTCATCATCGTACTCGTCCTCGTCGATGTACCCATCGCCGCAACACTTGTAGTGGACCGCAATTACCCAAAATGGAGTCCCTCCGTCGAACTGAACGTGGGCCACCAGGGCGGGGCGGGGGAAGGCCAGAATATCATCGGGGAAGAGATCGAAGTACTCAATGACAGTAATGTGTTCAGGGTTGTAAACCAAGGCGAGGTTGACGTTATAGGCCGCGCTGCTGGAGAGGATTCCCTGGTAGGAGGGGGCAAGGTCCAGCATGGACTGGAAGCTCTGGGGGTTCTCAATCTCCTGGAGCGCAAGAAGATCATAGTTCATGGCAGCCAGCAGTTCTCCGGCGTGGGAGACCGTGTCAAACCCGCTTATGGGAAAATGCTGGATATTCCAGGTGGCAATATCCAAGAGGTCCGGGTCCCCTGCAGGGAACCGCGAGATGTCCAGATGTGTGTGGAGCCCAAACTCCTGGGTGTAGGGCGATGACTCGCTCCCGCGTTCCGCCCGGACCGTGAAAAAATATGTGGAGAAGGGGGTCAGCCCCTCTGTGTCCATGGAGTTTCCCGAGACGGTACCAAGCGTCTCTGTTTCAGTGTAGTTGGAGCGGATCCGGACGCGATAGGCGCGAGCGCCAGGGACCGGGTCCCAGGTCAGGTGAACGCTTGTTGTGGTGACAGCCCATCCGGTGATGGCCGTGGGGGTTGTCAGGGGAGGCGGAGGGTTCTGGGCCGGGATATCGTTCCGGGAGCCACATCCCACAAGGGCCAGGGCCAGAAGAAGGTTAAGAAGGCGTTTGTGCATTTGCAGCTCTTCGTTTCTTGTATATCCGCATGCCGATGAAAACCACGACAATCAGAGCGGCGATGGAGAAGATAACAATGTTGCTCTTTTTGATGTAGGCTACCACAGCCTGCCCGTACAGATAATATAGCGTGAAGTAAACGACATTGGAGATCATGCAGGCCACAAAATCGGCAAAGGCGAATTTGCCGAAATTCATGTGGCTCAGACCTGCGGTCATGAAGAGGACGTTGCGAACACCAAAGGGGATGAACCGGCCAAGGATGAGTGTGAGCATGCCGTATTTGGTATAAAATCCATTGACTTTGTCTATGTTTTCACGGTTCAGCGCCTTTGGCGCGAACCGGCTGCTCATGAGTTTTCCCCCCAGAATACGGCCCACCCAGTAGGAGATAAGATCACTGATGTATGCACCCAAAAAGACGCCCGCAAAAAACCAGAGGATCAGGTGAGGGTGATCCTTGGCGAGGTAGGCGCTGAGGAAGAGCATGGCGTCTTCGGATACGGGCAGATTGAATCCGGCGAGGAGCAGGAGCCCGAAAATGAGCACGGGGGCCAGATAGGTATAGTTCGCGATGAATTCGGTTATAGCTTCCACGAAGGAGGTGGCTCACTTTCCACGGGGCTAATTGGGCAGGAAGGGGGGCGATGACCCGGGTTGCCCGTTTCAGACTCGGTGAAATATTGCAGATCACCAGAGTAAAATCAATTGTCCTCTTTGGGGATGCGTACTATATTGATCAGTAAGAAAGATATCTCGATCCAGAGCGGCAGTCGGGAGAACGGGAACTGATCAACGAAAAGGAGCGTGTATGCGTCAATTTTTATCAATCATTACGTTTCTTGTTTGGGGTGGGCTTGTATCATCCTGTGCGCCAAGACCGACCTACTATCAGCCCCACGGCTACGACAACGGTTACCAGGACCGTCCTCAGGAAAATTACAACCGGCCGCCGCCGCAACAAAATACCCTTCCTCCGGATTACTATGGTCAGGGTTCAAGCAGCCAGCGTCCCCTTACCCAGCAGGAGAAGGTGCGTCTTTTCTACCAGTCCTGTCAGAAGGTCTATTCATTTTATACCCGGTGTCTTCCATCCTTTGCGCGCAAGTACACCCTCTCGGGGTTCTCCGAGAAATGCACGAAACTGATCCTCGCTCGAAATAAAAAATGGATCAGATGGCATCTTTGCGTATTTAAATCAAAAGGCTATTGCTCAAGCCTCCGCGCGTGCTTCAGCACCGGGAGCGGGTCATCCACCTCCGACGGGTTTGGTTCCTCAACCTTCTAATTATTTACGGGTTTTGTGTCCTCAACTGTTAGCCGGAAGTCTCTTCCGAGCGGATGCAGCAACAAGGGATGGAAAGGAGTTCGGTGTCAGGACTCTCGTTGATTCTCTGTCTGGTGGCGGCGGTTTCGGGTACAAATCCCGACAAAGCAAAAATCCCGCCGCGTCCCCCTCATTCCAATGCACGGTTGACAACGCCCCTCGTTCCTCTCCCGGCGGCAGCGACCCTGGCGCTGATTCCGGGGATCCCCGTGGGGGGTTCGGGGCACTTCCTCGCGGGGGATGTGCGGGGGGCTCGGAAGCTGTTCTATCTTCAAACCGCAGCGTTGGGGATGGCGCTGGTCGGCGCGATTCCCATCTGGCTCTCAAACAATTCACGGTATCTCGCGGGGCCATCCATGGGGCTTGCCATTACGGGCGCCGGGCTGGCACTTTTGGCCAAGTTTGCCGATATCTATGGGGTTTTCACCCGCGGAATGAATATCCCGGATAGGCATGAAAACTATTCATGGATGGCATGGGGTGGAATGCGCTACGTTCATGATCCCCTCTATGAAGGGGGATTATTCGCCAGCATGGGGAGCGCATTTCGTCGGGGAGACTGGGGTGTGCGACTTGATCTGGACGCCTCTGCCCAGGATGAGAACCTGAGAGCCCGTGGCGAGGGACGCTATGAACTTCCATTGAAATTAATGGATGACCGCAGCTATTTAGTCGCTCTCGCCGCCCTCACGTATCACCGGTTCGAGCCCTATGGGTTCTCTGAACGGACACTGGAAGGCCAGATAGGAATGCATATTCATCTGGGCGCTATTCATGGAACCCTCCGAGGCTCCTTCATTGAGACAATGATTGGCTACGGGCTTAGCCAGGTCACCTACGGGACAGGCGCGGAGGACCATGAACCCCTGCTGCTGGCACGATTCCTCATGGGGACAGCCTTCGGGAGTGGACGGGGAGTAATGGCCCTCTACTATGATCATCGCCACGACGGTTTCGCAGGGGGATTGACTCTGGGGATCTCGGGGGATGGGCCCGCGGGGCACGTCGGGGTGTCCGGGAGGTTTTTCGTTTTTGGTCGCTGGGGCGTGTACTGGGATGTGGCCCGTGGCAAGTCGACCGTGGCCGTCGCGGGAGTCTTCGCGGGAGGAGGGCGTGCCAGATGAGGCGTGTACTCATGATTTGTGTGGGATGGCTGTTTTTCGTGGGATGTCAGAGCGATCCCGGGCTCCGATCGCGTCTGGATGGCAGGGTCGGGATTGCCTCTCTTGATGGAATGGGTCGGGTAACTGTGGAGAACGGGGCCGCCCAGGTACTGGAGTTTTCCGGGGAGGGATTGGAGC
>JAHJLU010000419.1 GCA_018821745.1 Myxococcota bacterium
GCCCTGGAGCTGGAGCTGCCCGTGAACAGGGTCCTCGTCCCCGAGGTGGTGAGCGTCTCGGGCGAGACCACCACGGCCGTGCGGCAGCGGGTGGACGCACTCAAGGGTGTGCAGCGGCAGTACGGGGGGCTTGAACTGACCCTCTCCTCAACCGCACTCTCCGGTGTTGAGGACGGCATGGAGCAGCTCGTGAGTTACCCCTATGGCTGTATGGAGCAGAAGACCTCCAGGCTCCTCCCCATGATCGCCCTGCTCACCATGGGGAACCGCTTCCGGATGAAGGCGCCCAAGAACACCCGGCGGTTCGTGGAGGCGGGCCTCATGGACATTCTGACCATGCAGCGCCGCTCCGGGGGCTTCGCATACTGGCCCTCTCCTGCCTCCAGGGAGCAGGTGTGGACGACGGCCTATGCGCTCATCGTCTTCGCACGGCTCAAAGAGGCAAAGATCAATGTCCCCAGCCAGTCCGTCGTCCGGGCCATCAGCTACCTGAGGCGGTTCCTGAGGAATGACGCAAAGCGGGGATACTACCACTTCTCCGAGCGGACCCTGGTCCTCCTGGCGTTGTCACTCCACAACGTCTTCGACACCCGTGAGGCGCTCAAACTCTTCGCCCTGCGCGAGTACCGCCCGCTCTTCGCAAAAGCCTCACTGCTCATGGCTCTCGCCGCTCCGAAGCAGACCAAACCAGTGGCCGCGGCGGTGAAGACTCTCCTGGAGGAGATCGGGAGCCACCTGAGCGTTGACGGAGACTACGCCCACGCCGTGGAGAACCTGGGTTGGGCCTACCAGGGCCTCATGCACTCCGACGACCGCTCCACGGCCGTCATCCTCATGGCACTCGCCCGCCTCGCGCCGAAACATATCATGGTCGCGCGCATGGTCCGCTACTTCCTCAAGGGCCGCAAGAACGCACGCTTCCGCAACACCCAGGAGGCGGCATGGGCTCTCATGGCCATGATGGACTACGCCCGGTTCGTGGAGAAGGAGGTCCCCGACTTCACGGCGGCGGTCTGGCTCGGGAGCCGGCTTATTGCCAGGGCCGTCTTCGCCGGGCGGGATCTCACGCCGAGACGGAAGTCCATCCCCATGGCCTCCCTCCTGGTCGGGCAGGACAAGACCGCCCGCGATCTGGTCTTCGCCAGGAAGGGCACGGGAAGGCTTTACTACGGGGCACGGCTGCGGTACGCCCGCTCCGAGCCGCCCAGCGTCCCCCTCGACCGCGGGTTCAGCGTGTCACGGGTCATCTCGCTGCTCGGCTCCGATGGCGGATATGACAGCAGGCGGACCAGCCCCCGCGTCGGGGACACCGTCGAGGTGCGGATCTCGGTCACCACTTCCGCGCCCAGGAAGTTCGTCGTCATCGATGATCCGCTCCCCGCGGGCATGGAGGCCATCGACACCACCTTCGCGATCAGCGCCAAGACCTTTGGCGCGCGTCGTGTCTTGGCGACCTCCCATTATGACCACCGGGAGCTGCGTGACGACCGCGTGCTGCACTTCATCGACGACATGTCCGGGGGCACCTATTCCTTCCGCTACCTGGCCCGTGTCACCTCGGCGGGCAACTTCGTCTCGCCCCCCGCGCGGGTTGAGGAGATGTACAACCCCGAGGTCTTCGGCTACACGGCCACCACCTGGTTCAACTACACCCGCTGAAGCCTTTTGTGGAGAGGAGTGCCGCGGCCCACCCATTGGAAGATTATTTGGCGAGTGTATCTTTGGAACCGGAAAAAGAGTGGTGTTCAGGGCGGACAGGGGAGGGGTTTGAATCGGGGCGCATCACTCGGTGATGATCATGTCCAGGCACTTTTTTGCCGCGCCACAGTCCTTGGGGAAACGTAAAATGCACCGCAGCAGCTGCCGGGCGTGTCTTTTATCCGAGCGAAGGTCACGGACGCACTCCTCAACGATTTTTTGCCGATCCACCAGCTTGTATGAGAGGCATGTGGCGAGGACAGCCAGGCCCCGCCTGCAGGTCTCGTGGGCATGAGACAGGGAGAAGCGCGGGGCCTTGTGCCGTGACTCTTCCACATCGGGGATGACATCCAGGGGCCTGGGTTTGGTGAGCGCCTCCCGGGAGAGGGGGACCGTGGTCTCCTCCACCTGGGGCTTGTGGGTGGTGCAGGAGAGACAGAGCGCAAGGAAGGGGATGACGAGTCGTGCTGCCATTTTCCCTGTATACCATGGATTTTTATCCGGAGACCAGCGGGAAACCCACGGGGAGCGTGCCGAATCCCGGATCCCACCGCTATTTTTCCATTTCCCGGTCCAGCTCCTGCAGCCTGGTGTAGGTCCCGCTGGCTTTTTTATACATGTTTTCGATCTGCTCCAGGAGGAGGTCCTGTTGCAGCAAAAGGGCCCGCCTGGCGGCGAAATAGTTGACGAGGTTTTTCTGGGCCTCCTCCCATTGGCGGAGTATCTTTGTGACACTGACGCCGGGGGCAGTGAGGCGCTTGTCCAGAGCCGCCTTTTCCTTCAGCAGGTGTCGGTGTTTTTTGTCGAAGGCCTCAATTTTTCGGGCAAACAGTTTGCTCCTGGCCTCCATGCCGGCGATGGCGTTCATGGTTTTGGTGAGGCTCCCGGAGAGCTCGGTGTATCGGGCGCCCAGTTTGCTTCCGCCGGAGTCGCATGCTGCTGAACATGTCACCAACCATGCGACGATCAGGGCTAGAGTGAGGGGCTGGAGTGGACCGCGTCGCCTGTGCAGCGGGGATCCGGGGGATGTTCCTGTCATAGCTTCTTCACCCGCCCGGCCACCCTGGCCACATGCTCTGAGTGTGCCAGGTGCGCTTTGTGGCGCTCTTTCAGCAGCGCCTCGAGGTTTAAGAGCGTGCGATCAATCGCTTTGATTTTCATGCGCTGATCATCCTCGATTGTGGTGATCTCCTTGAGCGTGAGGGTGCTGGGGGTGGCCAACCTCGAGGCCGGGTCGGCCGTGGGGGAGTTCATCTTTTTTTGGATGACGCTGAGTAAAGCCCCATGCTTTATATGGGCATCACGCCACTTTTTCAGGAGCGCGATCCGGCTCCTGAGGGCCGCGTCCCGAACTGCCCCTGAGACCGTCTCTCTCTTTACCAGCTGTTGATACTTCTGCCACGCCTGCTTTTGTTCATCCAGTGCCCGCTTGTCACCCTGGTGATTGCACCCCAGGAGCCAGACTCCAAAGAGCAGCACAAGAGGAAACGTCAGATAAAACATAGGGGGCTAGA
>JAHJLU010000420.1 GCA_018821745.1 Myxococcota bacterium
GATGGTGGTGGCGGTCTCCCTGGAGAAGCGGGTCCTGTTTGACTGCATCGAGGAAGAGGGCCTCCTGGACTCCGCCTACAATCTCCACGCCGTGCTGCAGCTCATGATGGAACTGACCCGGTTCTTCGACAAGGCCATCACCCACTCGGTGCTGGGGTATGAGCACCAGCGCCGCATCGGTGACGGCGGTCGGCCGGCCATCCACCCCACGGGGGTCTGGTTTCCCGTCTCCTCCCCCCGTTCCGACGACGACCACCACTAGTCTTAAGCCTCCGGGGCAATAAGATTATTCAAATTTTGACTGTAATTTATGTTATGGTAGCATGGGACAGCCTGTTGGATAATACTGGTACATCTGCAGCCTTCGGTTGCAACGTGAAACCCCCGGCCCATGAACAGAAGCCGGGAAAATGCCTGCTGCGCTGCAGTGGATAATTCGGCGACGGTATCTCGGCCCTTCGTATCTGTTGGAAGGTGTCCCGGGACCGTGCCCATGATTGGAGAGAGGCATGAAACTGGTGTTCTGGGGCGTCAGAGGCTCCATACCCGTGCCCGGCCCACACACAGTGAGATACGGTGGCAACACCTCCTGTGTTCAAGTGGAGCTCGGTCCATCGGAGCCAATCCTTATTTTTGACGCCGGGACGGGAATCAGGGAGCTGGGCCAGGCGCTGTCGGCGCGGACCGACAGTCTGGACATTCACATCTTCATAACCCACGCCCACTGGGATCACATCCAGGGGTTGCCCTTCTTTGACCCACTCTTCAAGAGCAACTGCTCCATCACCTTCTATAGCCTCAAACGCCGCGGGCACGCCCTCAGCGATGTGGTGAACAGTGTCATCGAGACCCGCTATTTTCCCCTCTCCCGAGCTGACTGGGAGGCGAGGATCCGGTTTGTGGAGTTCGAAAACGAGGAATCATTCAGCGTGGGCAGCGGCATCAGCGTGAGCACCAGCCGCCTCAATCACCCATGGATCGCCAACGCCTACCGGGTTGACTACCAGAATAAATCCATGGTCTACGCCACGGACACGGCGCCCTTTGAGCACGTGATCCTGGACTGGGACTTCATCTCCCGGGCCCCCGACGTGAGCCAGCCCGTGGATCCACAAATAAAAGAGCAGCTCCAGGTGATGCGCCATAACCTGATTAGCCTCTGCAAAGATGCTGACGTGCTCATCTACGACACCATGTTCACCGATGAGCAGTACGCCCGCAATCCCCACTGGGGTCACTCGGCGCCCAGTCATGCTCTGGCTGTCTGCGAGGAGAGCGGCGTGAGGCATCTGGTCATGTTCCACCACGCCCCCGAGCGCTCCGACGAAGAGATGGACATCCTCGTCGCCGATGCGGTGGAGCTGGCATCAAAGACGAACGTGAAAATATCGGCCGCCCAGGAAGGGCACAGTATCCTCCTGTAGGAGGTTCCAAAGGGAGGATTCATGCATATCACCTTCTGGGGAGTTCGTGGTTTTATCCCAGTACCGGGTGCCCAGAGTGTGCGTTACGGTGGAAACACTATCTGCGTCGGCATCGAATGCGACGACGGGACGCGCCTGGCTCTCGATGCCGGCACGGGCCTCTCCGTGTGGGGCAGGAAACTCCTGGGGACCGATCTGGGCAAGGGGAAGGGCGAGTTCAACCTGGTCATCACCCACAGCCACTACGACCATGTCCAGGGTTTTTCCTTCTTCATCCCCGCGCTCATCCCCGGGAACAAGATCCGTGTCTTCGGCATGGACGAGACCAATCTGTCGGCGGAAGATATCCTGGAGAGTCAGATGACTCCCATCTTCTCCCCCATGCAGACCCTGAAGAACTTCGGCTCCATTATTACATACCCCCAGCTCTCCTCCAGCGGGACCGAACCCGTGGGGAGCATGGAGCTCTCCCTCATCGATGTCCCCCACGCCACCTCCCGCGCCCTGGCGGTCAAGATGAAAGCTGAGGGCGGCACCGTGGTCTACGCCCCCGATGTGGTCTACGAAAACGCCCCCAGCTGCGAGCGGCTCATCAACTTTTACCGCGGCGCCGATGTGCTCATTCACGACTCCACCTCCACGGTGCATTACAACGACATCCTCTCCAGCGACTTCTCCAACGACTACCACGACGCGGTGACCGTGGCGGGAAAAGCTGGCGTGAAGCGCCTCTTCCTCATCCACTACCACCAGGAGATGACCGACGACAACCTGGACTCCCTCCTCGAAGACGCCCGCACCTACGCCCGTGAACAGGGCTACCTGGACCTCCACATCTCCCTGGCCCAGGAAGGCTACACCCTGAGCCTGTAAGGCATATCCCCCTGGAACCCCACTGTTCATTGAATCACCATCAGAATTATCCAGTAAGTTCATCCATAAGGGTTCTCTTACTCACCACCTCAACACCATCAATATCTGAGATCTTTGCCAGATCCCGGGGACTCTCCAGATCAAGATAGAGGGCCTGCTGGCCAGCGGCAATAACCAATACACTGGTTGTCTTTCCCGCCTGTCGTGGACCGATGAGTACTACAGCGGAGTTTCGCGCCAACAGGTTGTTCAGTTTGTCATGCAGTCGTCGTGTGATCATCCTTGCAAATCCACCACGCCGTGGAAGATATGCAAGGCAAGAAGTGTATTGAACGTTCTATTGCATCGATCTGCTGGGACTGCCCCTTTGGTACCCAGAGTGTACTCGTTGTTGGAAGGCATCAGCCAAATCCTGGCCCATGCGAAAGAGCGGTGGAGGGATGTATCTACTCGACGGGACTGGGGGTTTGGGTGGGGCCGGTTTCTTCCTGGCCCGCCTTGGTGGAGGTGGTGCGCTTGAATTTGGAGAGGCCCATGCGGATGCGCTGCCGCTTGGAGAAGTCCAGGGTGCGGGCGATGGTGGCCCACTGCTGGAACCATCTCCACATGGCTGCCTCGGCCTCATCAAGCTCCCGGGCATAATCCACGGACTCAGGGCTCTCGGTGGGCATATTCGCCGTCTGTATCTTATTGAGCAGGGTACGGGCCTCGTTCATGATCTCGTCGGTGAGCCCGCGCTGGGCCAGGAGGGCGATGGCCTCCCGGGCCTCGGGGGAGGTGGCGGTCTTCAGCGCGTCGAGGCGTTCGAGGAAAAGCTCGACGCTGAGGATAACAGTGTGTCCTTTGGTCTTGGATATATTGGCGAAGACCTCTGTGTGGAGCGTGGGGTAGTTGTACTGGAGGGTGGC
>JAHJLU010000421.1 GCA_018821745.1 Myxococcota bacterium
CAGGAGGAAAAAACCCCCGAATATCCAGAAGGTTTTTGTGTGCCGCAGCTTAAAGAACTCTATTCTGAGAAGTTTGATCATTTGCTCTTCTCCACTATCTCCAGGAACTGTTCTTCCAGGTTCTTCTTCACCAGAGCGAGGTGCGTCAGTGCGATCCGCTGCTCGAAAAGATAGGAGCCAATCTCCTCCATGGTCACCCCCTGTTTGAAGGAAGCGATGACCCGCTCTTCCCCCTTCTCCAGGCTCAGCAGACTCCCGTGGGCGCTCAGCACCTCCGTGAGCCGCTCACCGTTGACCGAGGCGATCTCCACCACGATCTTCTCCGAGAAGTCATCATCGACGCGTCCCTGATGGATCAATTCTCCCCGCCGCAAGATGGCAAAGCGGGTACACACCTTCTGGACTTCATCAAGGAGATGTGACGCAAGGATGATGGTCTTGCCCATGTCTCCTATCTCGCGCACCAGGCGACGAATATCCGCAATGCCCTGGGGATCGAGTCCATTGGTGGGTTCATCGAGAACAAGCACTTCCGGATCGGCCAACAGCGCCGAGGCAATGGCAAGTCGCTGCTTCATTCCCAGGGAATAGGTCCTAAACTTGTCAAAACGCCGCTCATACAGACCCACCCGCTCCAGAACCGCGGAAATCCGGTCCCTGGGCACCCCCTTTATCATGGCCACCAGGACCAGATTCTTCCAGGCGTTGAGGTGTGGATAAAAATTGGGCTTCTCCAGGATCGCGCCGATGCGTCGCCGCTGGCTGGCGCTGTCATCTTCGGAGAACCAGCGAAACGATCCGGCGCTGGGCACCGTAACCCCGAGGAGCATGCCCAGGGTAGTGGTTTTCCCGCTTCCGTTGGGCCCCAGCAACCCGAAAACACCACCTTTTTCGATGGCGAGATCGAGGCTCCTCACTGCGTGAATGCGCCCGTAATTTTTGGAAAGACCCGTAGTTTCCAGAATATATTCAGGGGCCATTACACTCACCTCCTCCTTTTTGTGATCCCGCGGGCCGCCCCCTTTTCTGGCTCGGGGCGTACATGTCCTCATGGGAAAACGCAACGTCAGGCTGACATGGTACCACAAAGAGCTGCCACCCAATGAGGAGGATTTGGAAAAAATTCTCTCGGGGCACTTCGGTGAAACCTTGACCGGTTTTCCTCTTTGGGCATAGGATAGGTAACAAGCCCAAGGAGCTCCAATGATAAAACCGCTGATTGTATTTTGGTGCCTCACATTGATTTCCTGCGGTCCAACCGTGGAAACTTTTTTGAAAAAGAATCAGTATTTCAAAGCATCAAAGCACTGCGCCGCTCGCCCCGCCTCCGGCCAGCCCCAGTGTTACGCTAAAATAGCCCAGGTATACGAAAGAAAAGGGGATCTTGAACGTGCGGCCCATTTTCATGCCCTGGGAAAAAATACCGCCCGGGAGAGACGGATTTATTTCCTTATCGCACAGGGGTTTGAGGAGCAGGGCGAGAATGACCGGGCCATCGAGTTCTACCGCAAGGCAGGGCACAAGGAGCGGATTCGAACAATCTACCGGAAAATCGGACGGGCCAGCAGGACCCGGGGAGACATGGACAACGCGCTCCGATTCTTTGGTCTTGCTGAGGATCAGGAAGAGATCAACGCCACCTACAAAGCCTTTGGAGACAAGCTCTTCGCACAGAAAAACTACAAGCGCTCCATAGAGTGGTATCAGAAAGCCGGCGCCTCGGTGAAACACGTATACATGAAACTGGCCCAGCGGTATCTGGCGCGCAAAGCCTATTTTCAGGCAATCCCCTACTACGAACTGGCAGGACTAAAGGCGTCAGAGTACAATGTCACGCTTGCCAGAGCGTGCCTGGCCCAAGAAAAATACCCCAATGCGGTCTATTTTTTTGAGAAATCCGGCATGGCCCCGACCAGCTATCTCCTAGAGGTAGCCAACTTCGCCATTTCCAAAAAGAAATACAATCAGGCCCATTTCTATTTCCTGAAAATGGGGAAACCCAAAACCCAGGCCGCATGGACCACGGCACAGGGAGCCGAGAAGATGGGAGATCTCATGCTGGCGGCCTCATTTTACCTGAGAGCTCAGAACAAGGAGCACGCCCAGTCCATGTATCTTCGAGTCCTTGGCAGCAAAGCACCGGCTCATGCTGCTCGTCAACACGAGGCGAGAGTTGCCCTCCTGACCCTCACGGACTCCAGCACCGCGGTTGCGCTCACAAAAGAATTGGCCAAGGCTCCCAAGGAACTGGGACCACTCCTGACGCTGCTTCTTCACAAGGCTCAAGGGGAACCTTACCAGGTCGTGGTTCATCATCTGGGGTGGGCAGGCACACTGGGCACTGCGTCTCACAATACAGCCACATCTGTTTTGCGGCCACCCCTTGCGGTGAAAAAACTCTTCCGCCGGGTTCTTGGCAAAAAGAGGGCCAATATTACATCAGTGCATATTAAGGAGACAACCCTGACCGTGCCCGAAAAGCGATCCAGCGCCGTGGACCTTGCGGCCCTGAAGCGCTCCCTCTCGTCCCGAACCGGCGATATATTCTTTGAGATCCGAACCACTTTCAAGGAACTGCAGCCAGTAATCGGGAAAACCTCCGTGCGCATCACCATCCACGTGACCGTTACAATCCCCGCAATGAAGATGGCCAAATTTTTTACGGCGTCAATCCGGCACACCGAGAGCGCATCCCATCGCAAAGAGAAAGAAAAGGACAAGAAGCTCGCCAGAAAACTGAGTTTCGTGGAGCTCCGCTCAAAGATTCGGTCAGTCGAGGGTGAACTCAAGCAGTTCCTTTCTTCTATCCCCCTGAAATAGCTTATCTTATTTTTTCAGGATCTTCTCAAGAACCATCTCTTTGGGTAATTTTTTGGTGCAGAAGAACCAGTCTTTGCAATCGAGGGTCTTGTCTTCCATACGGCCTTGCGCTGCGCCACAGGAGCCGGCGGGGCTGACAATTACGTCATCACCGGGGCGCCAGTCGGCGGGAGTGGCAACACCAAACGCATCCGCAGCCTGCAGGGCCACAACCACACGATACAGCTCGTCAAAGTTACGCCCGAGGCTCAGCGGGTAATAAATAATGGCGCGAATAATACCCTTGGGATCAATGAAGAATACCGCTCTGACAGCCTTGGTGGTGGCCTCACCAGGCTGAATCATGCCATATTTTTTGGCTATTTCCATGGTGATGTCTTCGATGAGAGGGAATTTCACCTCTACATTTTTCATGCCACGGTATTCAATTTTCTCATGGATTGTTCTGAGCCAGGCGATGTGGCTGTAGAGTCCATCAATCGAGAGCCCCACCAGATCGCAGTTCGCCTGCTTGAACTTCTCTTCCTGGCTGGCAAAAGTTATAAACTCGGTGGTGCATACGGGAGTAAAATCAGCGGGATGGCTGAATAGAATGACCCAGCGGCCCTCGAATTGGCTGGGAAAATTGATCTCGCCCTGGGTAGTTACTGCGGTAAAACTGGGGGCTTTGTCGCCGATTCTTGGCATTGAAAAGGTTGTCTCTGTGTGTTCCATAATGGTTTCTCCTTCATTGGGGTAGTGGTTGTTAATGATAGATCACTGTAAACACCCTTCTCGCCATGTCAACACCAAAGTTATTTATCTATGGAGTTATAGGATTTAAAACAGGTATTTAGACCCCATTTTTTTTGTCTCTTGTTTCTGCTGTTTAGGCAGGAAATAAATCACCACATCCAAAACAGTAAATTCCGTCCTAAGTGGATTTATGCCCTGTCCGCTCCAAAACCTCGGAGTCATGCCACCACAAAGGGCTGTCATTTTTTTTCCGTTTGTGCCACCCTCGCTCTATCAGAAGGAGGCAGATTAGTACCCTTCAGTGTTGAAACGGGAGGGGTCCACTTATCTGTACTCTCAACCTGAGCCGAGCATCTCCATGACCATGTTCCTGAGCGAAACCCCGGTAAATGATCTCCCTCCCCTTTTCGTCGAAAAGCTTCAGCCTGGTGGTCATCTCCGGTTTTTTCCCATTGGAAAACACTCTTTTCGATGGGTGAGTTTTCTTTTTCTGCTGGTGGTGCTCCTGTTGCTTGTCATCAAGGTGACTATTGTCCTCCATGCTCACCACCACATGAAATACAGCCTGGAATTCCTGCCTATTTTTGTCTTTTTCCTGCTCATGTTTACGGGATATACTTGGTTCCTCTCCTACATCGCCTCGGAAAAACGCAATTTTAAAACCAGCACGGACCAGTACCTGAGCCCCGGCGTATACGTGGGTCCGGAATTTATCTGCTACATCGCCAAAACTGGCATGGTGACATTCATCCCGAGGGATTCAGTAGAGCACTGGAGTGAGGCAATAGTGATGGATGCCTCGAAGAGTGAGGATCGCCCCACCTGTCTGACCCTCGTGACGCTCAAAGAGGCGTGTGTTCCCAACAAATTGCTCATCGGGACAACCCACACCACCCCTCCCTTCGCCATCAGAAAAATAATGAAGGAGTGGCTCATTCCCCATAAAAAACTCACTAAAACACTGAAAGTCCCCTACATCACTGAGATCACCCCCTATCCTCCCCGAGACTGATTGTTCGTACTGAGCGCTCCTGCCCTGCAAGACGCCGGCTCAGAGTTTAATATCCCTGATACCTTCGAATCCTCCTGTAGCAGGAGTATTTCCCCTCAAAGTTGGTGTGATCGAAGGTAATCTCCTCTGCGATCCCGGCCTGGTACTCCTCGTGCGTGATCCTGCCTCTTCGGAGCATTATCTTGAGCAGTTGGTTCAGGTAACGGTTCCAGTAGGAACTGATCTTCCCCTTGCAAAAATAGGCGTATCGCTTCTTGGGACTGGGAAGGAGCGAGGCGAAATAGATTGCCTCCTTCAGCGTCAGTTCTTCAGGCTCCTTCCCGAAAAAATGCCTCGCACCCCTGGTGACTCCGTACATATTGGGACCGACCTCGATAATATTCAGATAGATCTCCATGAGCCGATTTTTGTTCACATAGCGCTCCACATGCCAGGTCAGAAACAGCTCTTCAAGCTTGCGTGAGAGGGTCTTTCGGCGCTTGAGGAAGACATTCTTCACTACCTGCATGGTGATGGAACTCGCCCCCCACTTGAAACGCTTCGCCTTCAGGTTCTTGGCCAGGGCCGAACTGAACTCCGAAGTGATAAACCCCCTGTGGCGGAAAAATCGCCCGTCCTCGGTGGTGAGGACGGCCTTCACCATGTACGGTGAGATTTTCTCAAGGGGGGTGAAAAAATCCCCCTGCCTGTCAACGGGGATAACAACCCGCTGCCCGCCGGGCTCGGTGATGGAAAAGTCGAAGTCCCCGCGAAGCCGCGTTGTCCTGAAATAGGGCGGCGCATAGGTGACAAAACATTTATCCAGATCGATCCTGCCCCCAAGGGAGACGCCTCTCTTGTCGAGTTGGCTGAAATCAATCTTTGCTGTCACCTTTGACTGGAAGCGGCCCTTGAGCTTGAACCGCGAGACATTGGGAAACAGGGCCACGGGCAATGAGGATATCACGTCCTGGCAGGGAGTACTTGGGACAGTAAAGCTTGCATGGACCAAGGGTTTTGATGAGAAATGCGCGATCCGTCCCCAGATCTCGCCCCTCACCTTCCGATAGGTATACCGGGCCCTGGCAAGCTCCATGGTGTCACTGGTGTGATCATAGTTCGCCTCCATATCCAGCTCAAAGGCCAAATGATCAAGAGGGCGGTCAGCCAGCATTGCGTGCTGGACTGAGACATCCCGAAGCGCCCCTTTATACTGAATATCAAATCCCAGGTGTGTCTTCACCACGTGCAGTTTTCCGCTGAGGGTCATCTGCTCTTTGAGCTTAACAGGATAGCGCCGTGGAATGAGGTATCCTACCCGGGCGCCCTCCAGATCCATGGTCATGTCCAGCGTTTTCTCCCCCCGATTATATTCTCCCTTTGCCGTCAACTTGCCACGATTATCAAGGAATCTACCCTCGACCTCATAGGAGAGTCTGTTCCCGGCGCTTGGACGTATTTGTGCGTCTTTAGTAAACAGTTTTAAATCATCATTGATCTTCCAAACTAATCGGTTCAGGGTCACCCACGAAATTTGCTTCCCTTCCCCCACCCCCACCGTCGCCTTTTCGATAAAATAGACAGGGATTTTTTTCGAATCCAGGGAAATCCGCTCAAGCTCAAACCTGCCCCCCTTTTTCCGCATATAGATACCGTTGCCATCCTCAACACTGAGCTTTCCGTAGCGTGTATCGAGTTCAAGCCAGACACCGTCAACCTCTATCTCCTCCCATCTCAGGGACCTGCCGGATTTCCGGGTCACCGGCGCTTTGGGAAACCGCGGGGG
>JAHJLU010000422.1 GCA_018821745.1 Myxococcota bacterium
CCGGTGGATGGTTGCCCCGAAATCGCTTGGTCCCAGGTAACCGTAGACATACAGGAACCGCGCATCCCAGTCGAAGCGGTAGGTGTAGGAGATGTTACTGTTGGAGGGCCGTGGACCGGAGGTTGTGGTCATGGTCGCCGCTCCCAGTGCATTGACGCGCATGATCCCGGAGGCCAGGGGGCCCGTGACAACATACTCGGCCGTGTCGGGGTCAAAGGAGATGAACTGGCACCAGTCCTCGCCATTGCAGAAATTTTCCGTCTCGGCGAAGACATCCCCCGTGAGGGGAAACTTCTCGTGAACGCCGGTATCCTCATGGACTATCCACAGGTGAGTCAGCGCGGCGTTGTCCACATCGCGGCCAAAGGAGGTGGCAATGATTCCATCTTCTGGGTTGTAACCAAAGGAGATGCCGTCGACGGGAGCCATGAGCGAGGTCCCGTTGACCACGGGATCGGAGATGGTGATGGGGTGATGTACCCAGGAGAGGGCGACACACTTGGGCCCCTCTGTTTCGTTGGGGAGGCACACTTCCATTTCGCTGCAGGCGGGGGTGCACTCCAGGGCGACACATTGGGTCCCTCCCGCGCCATCGTCCTCACAGCTCTCCCATGGCTCACAGGCGGGGGAACAGTTGAGATTGTTGACGTTGTTCGTGTTGTTAATGTTGTTAATGTTGTTTGTGTTGTTGACGTTGTTCGTGTTGTTCGTGTTATTGAGATTATTTACATTGTTGGTGTTGTTTGATGCGCTGTCGTCGTCGCACCCGACCATGGCGAGGCCAAAAAGCATCAGGACGGTGAGTAAATGTTTCATGATAATGCTCCTCTCGGTTGGAGCGCATCATACCACCTTTTTTTGTGAATAACAGGGGAGAGTTGGGCGCTTATTTCACCACGTGGACGATATCGGTTCCGGTCCGGCCGAAATTCTCGGGCTCGTAGAGTTCCTGAGCCTTCATGGGAGGAGTTATAAAGCGTCCCAGGGTGGTGGAGCGGGCGTAGTAGGAGTAGCTGTAGGTGCCCGCGGGCATGCGGTTCCAGAATATGAGGTACCGGTCATCACGCATCTCGGAGTGGTCAGGGCTGGACCATCCCCAGTACCCATAGCCCATTCGCCCGTAGTGGGAGCGTCTGGGGTAGCGACGACCGTATCTTCCGCGGCCGTAGTATCCGTAGCGGCGGTATCCGTAGCCGCCACGACCATAGGTGGAGCTGGCGGAGGTGCGCAGAGACATATCAACTGGTTCAAGCCCCGCGGGGAAGGGATCGTCCACGGCCACATAGTACTTCTGTCCGGGGGTGACGATGGTCAGGTGCACCTTCACCATTTTTCCGGCCTTTATCTGCCACGAACCATCGGCCCGGCGGGTGACGGTATCTTTGCCCTCCATGGGCTCGTAGCGGCGGATTACAAAGAAGCCCTGGCTCTCGGGTTTGAGGCGCAGGCTGTTGGGGACGTAGACCAGCCCCAGCCGGTAATAGAGTTTGCCTTCGCCGGATTTGGCCAGGATGAGATCCTTGGCGCCCTGCTTGAGGATATAGGCGATGGGGATCTGTTTGTGGATGATGCTCATGGAGCGGCCCTTGAAGAGCTTCTTCCCGAGGTATCCGTCGCCGTACCACACCTGGGCCGAGTAATTGGGAACCACGTTCTCAAACTGCTTGTAATATGCCTGGAGGGCGTCCAGGGCGAAGACGTTGGCCTGGGTGGACTCCCAGCGACCGTTGATGCGGCCCTTCATGAGGCCCTTGACGACCTTGGGAATGATAATGTCTTTGGGCCGCACCTCCATGAAGCTGCGCAGCACAATGGCATCGGTCCGTGATGTGGAGTGCATGAGCAGCTGGAGATCCCGGGCTGTGGATTCCGCAAAATGCACTGAAGACGCTGACTCCACCACCGCGTTCTGGAACACGCGGTTGAGCGCCTCAATCTCGGATTCGCTGTTGCCTACCCGGTGCAGGACAGTCATGAGCATGGCCTTGGCAAACATGGGCAGATATTTAAGACCACTGCGATACACGCCCTTCATGTAGCCACTGAGCCACTGGGCGTTGCGGGCGTTGGTGATGCCCGGGACCTTCTGGAGCTCCGAGAGAACCCACCCGGCCATGACCTTCATGGTGTTGGAGTAGAGGTAGCCGCCCTCGTCCCAGGTGAGGGAGCCGTCCACTACCCGTGAGAGGTAATAGGCGGCCTTGTTGAGGGTATCTTTGGGGACCTTGAAGCCCGCCTCGTGTCCCCGCAGGAGCGTCCATGTCACATACATGGTGCAGTAGGGGCAAGGGCGCCACCAGGATGGCCAGTAGGACCAGCCGCCGCCATATTTTTGCCACTGGACCAGCTTCTTGATGCCTGCCTTGGCGCGGGCGTTCTGCTTGTCACGATCGGAGATGGATCCGATTCTGAAGGAGGAGAGGATCTCTTTGAGGGCGAAGATGGGGGCGATGGTGGAGGCGAGCCCCTCGGTGGATGAGTAGTATCGGTAATCCACCAGATACTTGATGGCGTCCTGCATCCCCGTGAGGGCCGTGGAGCTCATGTG
Source organism: Myxococcota bacterium (assembly GCA_018821745.1). Lineage (GTDB taxonomy): Bacteria > Myxococcota_A > Polyangia > HGW-17 > HGW-17 > SZUA-580. The sequence continues at coordinate 2,549 of JAHJLU010000422.1, forward strand.
AATATCGAGCCCGCCAAAGCGCTTGTTCGCGTCTGTGGGCGGTTTGATGGGCTGGAGCGTGGACTTGTCGGTCACGCCGTAGGTTGCCGTGGCCTCGGTGGTGGCGGGGACATTTACGGGGATGGGCGGGGGCTCCACGGAATCGGTGAGATTCCCCATGAAGCCCGAGAAGCGGAACCGCAGCCGCCCGGGTCTGAGGGTCTGGAGCTTGAAGGATACTTCACGGGCACGGCCCGAGGGAACGGTTACCTTTTTCACGGACCCCTCAAGGAGCTTGAAGCCGATGCCCTCAATTTTGACGGTGGCCTCTCCCTCGTTGAGGGTGAGGTTGTTGATCACGACCGAGGCCAGGAAGGTGTCGCCGAAGTTGGCGAAGCGGGGCAGTGAGGGGCGGATCATGAACTGTTTGCGGATGTTGACCCGTGCATCGGAGGAGCCGAAGGATTTCCCGGTGGCCCGGTCCATGGCCACTGCCATGAGACGGAAGGCCGTGAGGTTCTCGGGCATCTTCACCTTGACCTCGCCATTGCCCGAGCTGTCGGTGACAATCTTGTTATTGAAGTAGGCGGTGGTGGCGAAGAACTTGCGCACCTTGAAGGACATGCCTCCAGAGCTGCGGGTGCCCGGGGCGGCACCCCGGCGGGACCTTTTGGCGGCCATGACGGGCATGGCCTTCTCCATGGCGCCGCCATAAGCTCCGTCGTCGGCTTCGTAGCTTCTTCCTTCTGAGCCATTTGACATCATCGGGCGCCTGCTCATGCTCCTGTGGCGCCGCTGGTAGTTACGACGGTGCTGGTATTTGTCGGTGAGCTTCTTGAGCAGGTCGGCCCGCAGGTCTTCAAGAGCCGTGCCGCTTCCCCTGGAGTAGTAAAAAGAGGAGAGGGGATCGGGTGTCTTGAAACCCAGGAGGCTGAGGGCGCCCTCGTCCACGACGAAGAAGGCGACCCTGGAGGCAATCCCATTCTTCCTGTAATCGGTGGTCTTCAGTTTCACCGTGATGGTCTCCCCCGGTTCTATCACCTTCTTCTCGGTGGAGACAGTCACCATGACCCTGCGGGTGGTGGAGGCGATGGGGATGGCTTTTCTGGCCGTGGCGAACATGGGCCGCCCGGGATCATCGACGCCCTTGGGTGGATTCTTCACCACCGTGCGGGGTTTGGAGAGGGAAACGCTGACGTGAATCCCGGGGATCTGATACTGCTCCAGAGGAACTTGCACCATGGTGTTGGCGCCCTTGATGGTGAGCACTTTGTGGGTCAGGATTCCACCGCGCTCCACCGTGAGGATACCCGTGGAGTTCTCGAAGGGCGCCTTGATAAGCAGGTTCGCCGTCTCGCCGGGCTCATAGGATTTTTTATCGGGGATGATCTCCAGCTGGTGCCGGTTCTTCTGCTTCCACCGCTCCCAGGGCGCGAGATACTCGCTGTAGACGTAGAAGCTGGTGGTGGTGGTGACCAGGCGCCCCTTCTCATCGGTGGTCTGGGCGGTGATGGTGTAAGAGCCCCCCTCGGGGAATTTGATCTCGCAGGACTCGGGGGTCTTGGCGGTCGTTACGGTGCAGCTCCCCGCGTCGACCTTCTTGGAGGTCCACTGGGTGCTCCAGTATTTGCCGGACTTTACTGCCTTGGAGGTGTACTTGAAGGTGGTCGCGGCAATTTTTACGGTCTTGCCGGTCTGGGGGACACCGTTAATGTTGGGGGTGACCACAAAGAAGCGGTTGGATTCGTTGCGCTGGATGACGCTCTTTTTGAGCTTCAGCCCCACATAGAAGGAGGCGGGGTGGACAAAAATGGAGCCACGGGAGGCGACGCTCTGGCGCGCGGGATCAAAGACCTGGGCCTCCAGGTGGTACTGCATGGGGCGGGCCCCCTCGGTCTGTTTTTTGGGGATGGGGTTCTCGAAGGTGAGATCCAGATGCCCCTCATTGTTCAACAGACCCTTGCCGCTCTTATAGGCGTGGGAGCCCCAGGAGTACTGGCCAAACTGATAGTCGCCCCAGCCGGGAGGGGCGTAATAAGAATAACTGGAACGCATGGACCACTGGGTCTGGGCTTTGGCCATGGGCCCGCCGAAGAGATACTTGCCCGTGACGGTCGCCTTGAGGGGATCACCCAGCAGGAGCGTTCCCCCCAGCCATTTGACATCGACGGCGTGTTCGGGCTTGCGGTAGGCCAATATCCTGATGGAGTGGTACAGACTGGTGTTGTGATGGTTCCTCAGGCCTTTGACCGTGGCGGAGAAATAATAGGTGCCCACGGAGTCGTCGGGTTTGGAGGTGTATTTGACATGGAAGACGCCCTCTTTGTCGACGGGGGCGGTGCCTTTCTTCATGAGTTTGCCCCGGGGATCGGTGATTTTCCAGGCTATTTTCAGGTTCTCGGCGCCGTCAATGGCTTCAACCGTCCCTTTCAGCGACATATCTTCGGAGCGCAGAATCCCCGTCAGGTTGATGGCCTCACCGGGGCGGTAGGGGTTGCGGTCGGTGAAGAGGAAGTTGCGCATGTACCGGGTAGTGGGGTTTCTGGTGTAGCCGAAGTTGGACGCATAGCCGCTGTCGTCGCCGTATCCCCCGAGCTCCAGGAAGGACCAGTCATTACCGGATTTGACCACAACGTAAAATGGCGTGCGGACGCTGCCGGAGAGTTTCGTTGAGGAGGGCAGGACGGCCATCCCCGTGGCGTCGGTTTTTGCCTTGTGGGAGAGGGCGGCGGTTTTGTCAATGTTGGGGTACTTGCGGAAATAATAATAGGAGACCGACCGGGAGGTCCACAGCTCGATGGCGGCATTCTTCAGGGGTCTCCCCGAGGACATGGAGTTGGCCTGCAAAATAATCTGGTTGCTGTCGTACCGGGCGCTGAGG
>JAHJLU010000423.1 GCA_018821745.1 Myxococcota bacterium
CAAATCGTCGCGCCTATTCGTGCAACGCCAAAGAAGAGATATGGTTCTTCGAGCGGTACACTGTGTCTGGAAAAATAGAAGAGAACGGAACACTTTCGCTCAAAGAGACGGCGTATCAGATTCCCGCAAATGATGCGTGCGAGCCCACAGGGGCCCGGTATCTGGACTCCTTCACCGGGATCCTTGCCGGAGACACCGTGCGGCTGAAATCCAATGAAGACAAGATAGAACAAACCTTGGAACGAAAGTATGGCGTCAGCCCTGTTACCAGTTGGGGTAAATTCACAAGCCCCCTTGGGCAGCCCAAATCGACGCAGCGGAACTTTTCCATTACAAAGTAGAGAGTTGGTGAAATAATGGTGAAATCTAAGAAAACCGAGAAGACAATTACCCGTGCTTTTATCGAACGTATCCCTAAAACGGATCTCCACCTCCATCTGGATGGATCCCTGAGAATCAGCACACTGATTGATCTGGCCAGAGAATACAAAGTGACACTTCCCTCCTACACGGAAGAAGGCCTCAAAAAACTGGTATTCAAGGAAAAATATGCGAGCTTGAACGAGTATCTCCAGGGGTTCGCCTATACCACGGCGGTTATGAAGAACGAGCCTTCCCTGGAGCGGGTTGCCTACGAGCTGGCTATTGACAATCAGGACGAGGGAGTGCGGTACATTGAGGTGCGATTTGCTCCTCAACTGCACCAACATGAGCACATGACCTCTGCCAGTGTGCTCAAAGCAGTAAACAGGGGCCTTCTGAAAGCTAAAAACGAATTCAACAGCCGCCCTGAAATAGTATCGGGGAGCGAGCCCGGGTTTGAGTACGGTATTATTGTGTGCGGCATGAGAATGTTCGGTATGGGATTCTCCGAGTATTACGACGACATGCTCCGCGTGCTCTCCCATGGAGACCGCCGGACCATCTTCTCCCTTGCCTCTGAGGAGCTGGTTCGATCAGCGGTGAAGGCCCGTGATGAGTTCGGGCTGCCTATTGTCGGACTGGATCTGGCCGGTGCCGAGGACGGATTCCCCGCCGATGATCACATTAAAGCCTTTGCCCTGGCGCATAAAAACTTCTTGAAGAAGACCGTGCATGCGGGTGAAGCCTATGGGCCGGAGTCCATTTTTCAGGCTATTACCGACTGTCATGCGGATCGAATCGGACACGGTTACTACCTCTTCGAGCGCGATATGATTCATGGGAATCAGATTCAGGATCGACAGGCTTTTATCAACAGCCTCATTAGTTTTATTGCCGATCGCAGGATCACGATTGAGGTGTGTCTCACCTCCAATCTGCAGACCAACCCAATGCTCAAGGATCTGAAAGATCACTCATTCTCGAAGATGCGTGATGCCAAGCTCTCGGTCTCCTTTTGCACCGATAACCGTACCGTCTCAATGACCAGCGTGAGCGATGAGATCGAGAAAGCCGTGAACACATTCGGGATCACTCCCAGGGAACTTCGCCATTTTGTGATATATGGGTTCAAACGATCATTTTTCCCTGGTGCCTACGCAGCGAAACGCCAGTATGTTCGCAAAGTCATAGATTTCTATGAACGTATTGAGGCGGAATTCGGTATCGTTGAAGGGGAAGAGCAATAGCAATTCCTCCAACCTTCTTTCACGGGAGTATAGAATGATAGCTGTTGGTCAAAAGGCACCCGAGTTTTCACTGATGGATCAAAACGGAGAGGAAATCTCTCTTCACTCCTGTCGTGGGCGCTTTACCGTTCTTTATTTTTATCCCAAAGACAACACCTCCGGCTGCACCAAAGAGGCAGTGGATTTTACCCAACTGAGGGAGCGTTTTGAAGACCTGGGCGCGGCTGTGTATGGTGTAAGCCCGGATTCAACAGCCTCCCACGTCTCCTTTGTCTCAAAGCATGCCCTTGGGATATCGCTGCTGAGTGATCCTTCAAAGGAGACCCTGCGTGCTTACGGCGCCTTTGGAATAAAAAAAAACTACGGGAAGGAATATGAGGGGGTTATCCGCTCAACGGTCATCATCGCCCCGGATCTGACCATTGCCGCCCTGTGGAGCAGCGTGAAGGTGCAGGTCAAGAAGGGCGACACAGTTGTGAAACACGCCGAGAAGGTTTTGGAAAAACTCGGGGAAATGACGGTTCTGTGAGTCCAAATCAGTCACTCTCGATACCGTAGCGTTGCATTTTGCGATAGAGAGTCACCCGGTGCATGTTGAGCAGGCGGGCTGCTTTGGCTTTATTTCCCGCTGTCTCGGACAGAACCCGGCGGATAAGCTCAATCTCGCTCTCTCCGCGCTGATCCAGCAGCAGTTGCGGGTTGAAGGAGTGGGCGGGGTATCCCGCAGCCGTCTCCCGCAGCTCCCGTGGCAGATCCGACAACTGAATAGTCTGGGAGGGGGCCATGGCGATGGCGTATTCCAGCGTGTTGATGAGCTCCCGGACATTTCCCGGCCAGCGGTAGGCCATGAACTGCTCGATGGCATCGGGCGATATCTTCAGGCCCGGTCGTCCCCGCTTTTTGGCCAGGGATTCAAGGAGGGAGACTGCCAGGAGCAGAATGTCCTCGCTGCGATCCCGCAGAGACGGAATCTCCACCGGTATGACACGGATGCGGTAGTACAAATCTTCCCGGAAGTTCCCGTCAATTATTTCTTGCTTCAGATCCCGATTGGTTGCAGCAATGATACGGACGTCCGCCACCCTGATGTTTGAATCGCCCACTCGTTGATATTCATATTCCTGGAGAAATCGCAGCAGTTTTGACTGGGTCTCCAGTGGGATTTCACCGATCTCGTCCAAAAAGAGCGTTCCCCCCTCGGCGGTCTCGATGTTTCCCGGTCGATCCCTGGTGGCTCCAGTGAAGGCCCCTTTCACGTGACCGAAAAGTTCACTTTCAAGCAGGGGCAGGGGGAGTGCCGCACAGTTAATCGCCTGGAATGGACCATTTTTCCTTCTTGAGAGGGTGTGAATGGCGCGGGCAATCATTTCCTTGCCGGTTCCCGATTCCCCGGTGATGAGTACCGTTACGTCCGTGGGGGACACCTGCTTGATGATCTGGAAAATATGCCGCATGGGAGCGGAACGCCCGATGATACCCAGGAAGTCATTTGGGTTACCCTCGAGCAGCACCTGGGCGGAGCGATCTTCAATAAACAGAAGGGTCCCCATGATCTCATCGACCTCGTTTTGTAGTGGGACAGCCATCTCGGTGATATGGCACATCTTTCCCGTGCGCAGGCTGATGTCTGTGGGGATCGCGTCCGTTTCCCGTTTGGTCTCCATGCTTTTTTTCGCGACACAGGAGTTATGGCACAGGGGCGATCCCAGGATGTCGAAACAAAATTTCCCCATGACATCATTGCTGCTGAATCCGGTGATGTGCTCTGACCGTCTGGAAAATGAAGTGATCCGGAAGTCGGGATCTATGGTCACAACTCCCTCGCGCATGGACTGCAGGATTGCGGTGTACAACATGGTCTGCTTGAGCAGGTCGGAGCACCACTCCTGTTTTTGGACCTCGGTCTTTTTGAAGAGGATAATGTACAGATGGGGCGTGCTGTCGGGGTTGTTCAAAGGGAAGGCCTTAACCCGCAGCACGGTCCCGTCTTCACGGATCAGGTGAAAGTACCCG
>JAHJLU010000424.1 GCA_018821745.1 Myxococcota bacterium
GATTCCTTGTCTTTCGGCAACATAGTGTCGCTTGCCACCTCAATATCTACAACTGCTTGTAGTTTATCAAGGTCAACAGGCAATGCCTTAAAAACATCTCTCCTGTCGCCTGTTCTATATATCCTTCCTTTTTTGTAGGTCATGATCATAAGTTGCAGAATAAATAACCCGCATTCTTTGTAAAAAAACGCCCTGCGTTCAGCCACGGGCGAGTAATATCTGTTGGTTGCGGATTGTAACCCCATCACCTGTTTGCCACTCCTTAGCCCAGCCGCTTGCCGACCTTCCGAAACATCATGAATACCGCTTAAATCGTTCGCAAGTTGCATCGCCCTGTCATAAATCGCATACGCCTCCGCCGACACACTCTGGGCATGGTTAGTCCTGACACCCCCTATGTTTGTTACCTTTACAATCCTTCCAACTTCTTTTTCTTCGTATGCTTCAGGGTCAACAATAGTGCCCTCCTCCACAAACGACTCCGAAACCCCTACATTTTTCATATTCGCAATCGCCAACTGCATCGCCATATCGGCTATTTCCTGAACTGGCGCGAGATCGCGCACTATAGGTTTGCCCCACATGCTGTTGGGGACTGAATCATGACAAACTTTAAAAAATGGGAACACGCGGGGGAAATCGTTGCATATCGTTGTCTCCCCATTTCTTTCTTTTCCCCCTCTTTTGGGCTACATTGCATGGATGATTTTGCTTTTCCTCACTGCCCTCATCGTGTCTGCCCCAAAAGAAGGACCCCGTCCAAAATTCAAGGGGGTTCACCGGGTCCACAGGCAGGCGCAAAAGGTGATCAGCCTCTACAACTATCACACACAGGAGATCCTGCCCCTTGGCAATCCCTCACGAACCCAGGTCCGCTATTTTTTCCGATGCAGGGTTACGGCCCTGCCGGCTCCCCTCGATATGAAGCTGCTGAAAATTCTGGCCATGTCGGCCCGCCACTTTGGCAAACAGGAAATCACTATCATTTCGGGGTATCGCTCCCCCCGGTTCAACACAGAACTGAGAAAGAAGCTGCACCAGGTAGCGCCGCGATCCCTGCACACCCTTGGCAAGGCTGTAGACTTCACCATCCCCGGGATCAAACCCGGAGAGGTAGCCCGGTGGCTGCGGCGAAAAAAACTGGGCGGCGTGGGTTTTTACAAAACATCAAAGTTTCTCCACTTTGATACAGGCACCGTGCGCTCATGGAAGGGAATTTGAGCAGCCGGTCCGGAGTGTTGCCGGTCCCGACATCCCCGATACAGAAAATAGTTACAGTTCGGTGGGACAGTTATCGAGGGGGCACAGAACAGTATTTTCACCCGCCAGGGGCTCACACAGGCCATCGCCGCAGAAACAATCCACGGGACAGATGAAGCTGTTCTCCCCGGCCTCCAGGAAGCAATACCCATCGCCGCAGAGACAATCGGCGGGGCAGTTCTCGTTGGTCTCCCCCAGCGCCCACTGGCAGGAACCGTTGCCGCACTGGTAACAGGGCCCGCAGTCATCGGGACAACTCTCGCAATTCTCCTCCCTGTCCACGTTGCAGATTCCATCGCCACAAAACGCGCAGTATCCACAGTCGGGAGGACAGGAGAGGCAGGTCTCGCCACCGGAACAGACCCCGTCGCCGCACAACCCGCAGGCGCCGCAGTCCACGGGACACAGGGTACAATCCTCACCACCGGCACACTCCCCGTCACCGCAGTCGGGGCCGCCACACTCCACATAACAGAACGAGGTGGCCATGGCCACACACCGGCTGTCCCACCGAACACTGCAGCAATAAGGATCCCGTGCACAAACACAGTTCTGAACAACGGCGTCGCCTACGCCCGGCAAGACGGACTCGGCGCAGGGATCCTGGACCGCACAGGGGGAACAATCATCGGGGCACGAGAAACAGTTCTCGCCCTCCCCCGCAACACAGAGGTCATCGGTGCAGTTCGCAGGAGCCTCTCCACAGTCCTCTGTACAGCCTTCAGGGTACTCAAAGGGGCCGCAGATCCCATCACCACAACGATCGCAGGGAGCACAGTCAGCCGGGCACAATCGGCAGTTTTCCCCGGCCTGGGGCTCACACAAGCCGTTGCCGCAAGGATCCGGACAGACCTCACCCGTGGCAAGACATCTCTGGACACAGGTCCCGTCCCACTCACCCGTGCAGCAGTATGGATCTTCCGCACACACCGCCTCAAAACAGTTACAGCTGGTGCAGCCGGGCGTGGGGTGGGGCAGACAACCATCTTCGGCGGCACAAGCACCACAGTCATCGGGGCAGGTGCCGCAGTGTTCATCACCATTGCACTGGCCGTCTCCACACTGGGGGACGCACAGACCGCAGTCCGCGGAGCATGTCACACAGGATTCCTCCCCTGCACAAACACCATCACCGCAGAAATCAGTACATCCCTCGAGGCAGGCGCTGGAGCAAAGCGCTGCACAGTGCGCGTCCCAATCGGCCAGACAACAGGTGGGATCAAGAGCACACACGCAATTGACGCAGGAACAGTCGGTACAACCAGGGCCAGGGTGGACTTCGCAACCGTCACCCTCGTAACAGGGCCCACAGTCCTGGGGGCAGGAGTTGCAATTCTCCCCGTCTTCAGGGATACAATAGGAATCTCCGCAATCCCGGGGGCAGGCACCACACTCTTCGGGACAGAGGTTACAGTTCTCTTCCGCGTCGCACCGCCCGTTGCCGCAGCTCGCCGGGCACTCACCACAATCCTCGGTGCATCCGTGGCAGTCTTCGTCTGCTGCGCAAAACCCGTCACCGCAACCCGTTGGACAGAGCCCGCAATCTTCCGGGCACTCCTCACATGTCTCCCCTTCATAGCAGATGCCGTCACCGCACTCCCCGCAGATACCACAGTCGGAGGGACAGTTGACACAGCTCTCCTGACCCAGGTTGCATGTCCCGTCACCGCACTCACCACACACACCGCAGTCCTCTTCGCACAGGGTGCAGCTCTCGAGGTCACCGCACACATGATCGCCGCAATAATCACAGTTTTCGAAGTTGATATCACAGATGCAGGAAGGATCCCCCGGGCATTGGGGATCGCTGGAGGAGTTATCCACGCACCCGAGGAGGGCGGTGGCGAGGCTGAAAAAGAAGAAATAACGTTTCATCATTTATGGTGTTGTATTCGGTGCCGAACCGGTAGGCGCGGCCGATGCAGGGGTGGCAGCAGCTGGCTGCGCCGGAGCGGGCTGGACCGCGGCAGGCTGCGCGGGGGCGGGTTGGGGTTTGGCTTCGGGGAGGCTCACATCCTTCGGCTCATCTTTTTTTCCGAAGAAATCAAAATAAAAGCGAAGCCCGCCCATGGCGTAAGCATGTATACCGGCAGTCTGGGCCTCATCTTCGTTTACCGCCTTGTAGGCGAGGGTCAGAACGTGGGCACCCACGCCGGCGTCGACGGCCAGCCGGATCATCTCGGTAAACTTGTATTCATACCGGAACCCGGCGCGCAGGAAAAAGATCTGGGCGTAGAGATCATTTTTTGCGACCTGAATCTCCTCTTTCTCCAGCCATCCGTTGTCGATGGTCCCTATGCCGAAACCACCAAAAAGATAAATGGTCCACACCGAGGTGGGAGAGATGTCGAAATCCGCATCGAGACCAACCTGGACGGTAAACAGGGTGGACCTGTTTGTACTTTGGTAAAACTGGTTCACGCCGAGCACCACATCAACAAAGAGAAACTCCAGACCGGCGGAGATTCCTGCGGTGGGACCACGGTGGGTCATAAAATAATCTTCTTCCGTGTTGAGCTTATGGCTGCTGTCCTTCCATGGCAGAGACTCAAAGGTGGAGAGCCCGAACATCCCGCCCGTCTGCGGCTGCACAAAAAGTTCAAGGGCTTTGCCGTGGGCCGGCGTCGCGAGCATGCTCGAAAAAAGCAGCCACATCGCGGTGAGTGGCAATAAGATAGTTTTCATAGTACGCCTCCATATGGATAAGGTGAAGCATGAGTATAAACCAGATGCTCTGTAAGAGTATAGCGCAATTTTTTTCAGTCGCCTCCTTTGTGACCGCCTGATCAAAAAACCTGAGGGCCGCACATGGATTCTCACCCCACTACGGTGGGGGACAGGAGGGAAAAAAAAAGAGACCCGGAGGTCTCTTTTTGAGCAAGGTGTGTGATCGAGAAAACATGAAATCGTCACACCTGCTTTGACATTCCACCGCCACGAGGGTTGCGGCGGAGCGGTTTTTTGTCGATTTTTTGAATAAATCCACCCACCCCCCGTAGGCTTTTCCCTTCGGCATAAGAGAGTCGATCACCTTGTTTTTTTACAAAATTTTCAATTTCGTCTTGACAAATGCCCCATGGGAGATAGTCTTAGGCGGTTTGGAGGAACAAATTAACAACTGGGCCACCACCATGGGCCCAAACCTCTGCCGGTGATGGCAGGGGGCAAGGAGGTGTCATGAAGTATATTGTTGCATTATTACTGGCAGGGACCATGCTCTTCGGTGCCTGTTCCACTCACAGGGTTCTCGTGGAATCGAATCTTCCGAACCAGGTCAGGCTCTCGTCTCAATCCGTGGGATGCAAGCTGCACCGTCAGGCCGTTGTTGCCTACTGGGCATGGGGCTGGGGCGGCACAAAGTCTACAGCCAACCTGGTTGAAGGCGCAAAAGGCCCCGTCCGGATCGAGTTCAAGAACACCCCCGGAACCGTGCTCCTCAACGTCGGTTTCTATTTCCTTACCCTTGGTTTCGTGAACTTCAAGAAACTTGAAGTTTATGAGTGTGCGGAGTAGCGCCATGAAAAAATTACTATTCTCACTCTCCGTAATAGCAATGCTGGCCGCTTCCTGTACAACCGTCAAAATCGTCGCCCCTCCAGGGCGTCAGATCACCCTCGCCTCACGTGGTGCCAAATGTCAGCACGTTAAACGGCGCAAGGTTCTCTACTGGAACGGCATCCCTCTCAACTGGACGGTCTTCAACGAGCTCCTCGCCGGCGTTCGTCCTCCCGTCAAGATTTTGATCCTCAACACCTGGCTCGACAACCTGCTCTCCTCGGGCAGTAACCGTCACGGCCGCCGTCATGGCAACCGGTCCAACATCGAGATCAAAACCATGGACGTCTTCTCCTGTGTGGAGCCCGCAGGCGCAGCACCTGCTCCGCCCATGGAGCCGCCCGCGGCTCCCGCAACAGCCAATCCTCCGGCGGCACCACCTGCGGCACCTGCAGATCCTGCAGCACCGGCCGAGCCTGCAACCACCCCCGCAGCTCCTCCACCGCCTCCCCCCGCCGGCTGATATTCCAACTGACTCTCTCTCCTGACCAAAGCACCTCACATTGACAATTGCCCAAGGGGTCTTAGACTGGATCCATGGACCACTCCCCCGACACCCTCAGGTTCAGCAAGCTGGGTCACTTCAAGTATCTGAAAAAGCACTCCAGCTACCTGTCCGAACCCCCATCCATCAAAGCATTCATTCCTGCACTTCTCTATATCGCCATCTCGGGAATCCTGACGCTGCTCTATTTTTATCACCCCGACATTGCCCGGCACAAGCTCCTGGATAACGGAACAACTGTCTTTGGCCAGGGCGAGTACTACAGGCTTGTGTCGGGAATGCTGCTCCACTCCACTATCGCCCATTATCTCTCCAACATGTTTTTCATTCTGCTCTTCGGCGGTCTCACAACCGCCTACTTCGGCTGGCTCGCCTTTCCCGTCGTGGCCATCGGGCTGGGCCTGATTACCCAGGGCATCTCGATCTACTCCTATCCCGCCTACATGAACCTCATCGGTTCCTCCGGCCTCGTCTTTGTCCTGTACGGCATCTATATGCCACTCTTTTTCTACGCCGAACGGCAGGTGTCAAAAAGCAGAAAATGGCTGAGAATAATAGGATTTTCTGCCATAATGTTTATCCCCACAGGCTTCTCTCCCCGGATCTCATACCGGACCCACTATATCGGCCTCGTCCTCGGCTTTGTGGGGGGATTTGTCCTGATCCTTGCCCTTGGGCGGACTATCCGAAAAAGGAATTCAAGGCACTGGGATGCGCTCCTGGAGGTGGAACTGAAGCGTGTGCGAAACGACCGCTATCAGGTCTTCTCCGAGTATCCACCCTCAACTGATGTGGCCGGAAAAATAGTTGCTTTTCGACAGGGCGGGGAAGAGCACCAGGGTAGTGAGGGTGATGAGCCCCGCGGCGGTGTACACAGCAGCGAACCCGAACCGCTGGGCGAGCATACCCGAGACAATACCTAAAATAAACACCGCCCCCAGATGGATACACATGAGGAGAGTATAGAGCGTCCCCCCGGCCCTCCGGTCCACGGAGTCCATCATGACTGTGAAGACAGCCACCGTGAGCATCCCCGAGACGAAGTGCTCAAACAGCGCGATGCTCCACAGAACCGGCATCACAATCCCTGAAAGCGCGATCATGGTCCACAGGAGGTGGGACACACCCTGCCCCATCACCGCTGCCATGGTCGTGCGGGCCCTGCCAAAACGTGCAATGAACCACCCGCAGAGCAGTGAACCGAGGAGTGTGGCTACAATCCCCCCCAGATTCATAATCCAGTTGATTGTCCCGATGGAGACCCGTTCATCCCTGAGGAACAGTCGAAAGAGGGGGTTGGCCAGCGCATCACCGGATTTAGATATGAGGATGAAGAGCAAAAACCACAGCGCCCCCTGCCGGGTGAAGAACTCTCGTATGAGGGAGAAGATCCTGACCCCCTCCTGTTCTTCGGTCGTGATGAGGTGTTCCCTGACCAGGAAGGGCGCGGCCATCACCAGCATAACGGCGCCGGCCATTGCATAAAAGCAGTAAGCAACAGAGTAATTTGCCATCACGAAAGTGAGGCCAAACCCGCCCCCCAGCATCCCCACCTTGAATGCTGCCGCCTGGATGGCGTTCCCCATGCCACGCTCCTCCTCACCCAAAATATCAACGGCGAGCCCGTCCACCGCGATGTCCTGAGTGGCGGCAAAGAAGTTCACAACCGTGAGGAGGGCGATAAACTCGTAGAGCGACAGGGAGGGGGCCAAATACCCGGTCACCAGCAGCGCAAGAACAAGCCCCCCCTGGGCGGGGAGAATCCAGCTCTTGCGCCGGCCAAGCCCACGAAACCAGAACTTGTCCACCAGAGGAGCCCAGATGAATTTTACAAGCCAGGGAAAGTTCACGATGGAGAGGA
>JAHJLU010000425.1 GCA_018821745.1 Myxococcota bacterium
CTCGCAGTGGAACAGCGTACCTGCTGTTTCCCCATGAAGATGCCATCCCCATTGAAGAGGTTACCCCCGAAGGTGGAGTGCATCTCATCGTCCCCGACGGGTCCTGGCGGCGGGCACGAAAAATGTGTCAGCGGCATCCCCTCCTCCGGGATCTTCCCCGGGTCTTTGTTCGACCACAGGGAGAGAGTCGCTATTTTGCCCGGCGTCAGGGGCGCAGTCACGGGGTCTGCACCTACGAGGCCGTGGCCTGGGCGTTAAAAGCGCTGGAAGGCGAAGAGATTTATGAGAAAATGATGAAACAGTTTGGACTCGCCATGGGAGCCCTCTGGCGATCCAGACAGGGCAATCCCGACGCCCTTGAGCCCAATGGCCAGGATGTGTACCCCGGCCCAAAGTAAAAGGAAAAGAGGGGGAAAAAAGGTGACCGCAGTTTTACCCCCAAAATGCTTGTTTTCGGTGTGTTTTTCAGGTATGCCAAAGGGCAATATCACACTTTCTGTACCACCGGGTGAATCATGGAACAGTTAATTCAGCACGTCACCTTTTTTGGAAGCCCATATGAGTATTCCTTTATCAGGGAGGGGCTCTCACCCCTCGACCATATTCGTCTCGAACGTCTGGAGGGCATAGATCCCCTGACCGTACAGTCGGATATGCTCATTATCGGTCACTCTCTTCCGGAGTTTGACAGCGCGGTCATCGCCCGGACGAGAAAACCGGGTCATGGACCCAGAAGCGTGGTCTCCATCTCCCACGGCCCCTATCCGCAAAACGGTATGCCAAGTCCTCTGGATGCCGACTCTGACTCCTTCCATTTCCGATGGGTCACCGACGTCTCCCTGGCTCGGTATGTCTTGCACCTTGTGGAGGATCATCTGTTCGCAGATCATTACTACCAGGTCCAGCATCGCCGGTTCCTTTTACTGGTGGAAGACGAAATAAATTTCGCCAGCTATTTTATCCCATTGATTATCAAAGAGCTGGAAGAAAGAACCCTCTCTCTGCTACCCGGGACCAGTGATGTGGAACAGCGCAGTATCAAGCAAAACACGGAGCGCCCTGTGCTGCTTCTTGCTTCAAACTATGAACAGGCCTGTCAGTTCATCGATGTATACGGGGATCGTATGGTGGGCGTGATCTCCTCTCTGGGATTTCCCAAGGGTGGTGTCAACGATCTCAACGCCGGGTTCCATCTGGTTGAGCGGGTAAAAGCGCTGCCCATGGAGATTCCTGTGGTTATCCAGACCTCCCAGCGTGAAAAGAGTGATATCATCAGAAAAGCCGGCGGTGCTTTTATGGACAAGAAGGGTCCCCGGCTGCTCCATCAGTTGCGGCAGTATCTGGTTGACTACTTTGGTTTCGGGGACTTTGTTTTTCGACTCCCCGACAGCGACAATACCATTGTGGCCAAGGCCAAGACCTTTGAAGAACTGAAAAGTTGCCTCGAGTGGATCCCCTTCAAGTCTTTCGTGTACCACGCCGAGCGTCGTCACTTCTCCAACTGGCTTGGAGTCCACGGCCATCTGGAGTTGGCGGAACGTATCAGACCCATTCCCCCCGATTCGGGTGAATCGTCCCGAAAAACCCTCCTCTCCCTCTTGACCCAACCTCCGGGGTGATTGTGGATATTTTAGAAATAAATAATAAAATCAAAACACTGTAGAGACCATTGGTGCCTCCTCCCTGGAACACCTCCCGTACGTCGAACCCCTGTCATGAAGAAGCCTGTACCCGATGTGGCAGCGGAATACGCTGTCGTGGAACATTAGCAGTGCTGACCCCCTTTTTATCGAACGAGTGAGAGATAACAGGACTTACAAAACAGATTACAGAGGAGAGACGCCGTCGGGCGGGCTGGGGAGATTCTCCGCGGCCTTCTTTGGCAGACGTTTTTTCGGGTCCGCTCTCCTTCGCCCCGGTTTTTTTGTCACGGAGCCTTTGGTGAGCGTTTGTGGTGACTCTTCGTCCACGGGTGCCTTTGCTGTCTTTATCCCGGCTTCTTCAGGTGGCGCTTCCTTTGGCTTCTCCTCGTCGCCCAGGTTGGGATCATCCTTGTCGTAGGTCACTCCAGGCTTGCGGATATATCCCTCGTAGGGTTTTTTCAGTTTTCCCAGCACTCTCCCGCGCTCAACCATGACAGGGATGGGGCGGTCCAGGACGAAGCGGTACCCGCGTGTATCAAGCTTGATGGAAAAATCCTTCTTCTGGTGGGTAAATGACCGGGTATAGATGAGTTTTGTCTGTCCCTTGCGAAGGTGGGGTCTTCTCATGAGGAGGGTGGAGAAGAGCCGGACCGCCAGGTGATTATGGAGCCGGTGACAGCCATGGGACTGGCGGCGCATGATGGACATATAGTCAACGGAGCCATGGGTTCTGATACCATTGTCAAACCACAGGGGTTTGCCTGAATCACTTCTGTCGCGGATATGATAGGCGGCGACAAGTCCGTAGGCGCTGGCAAAGGAGGGGCCTATCTCCTCCCGGTTGATGCGGGTGTTCCAGCGTCCCTTCTCAAAGTAATTCTTCACCAGGCCCGCAGGTGGTGCGCTGCGCGGAGGAATCCATACGGGGGCAGAGTAGATGTCTTTCCAGATGCGGGGTCCCACATCGGAGTTCTTATAGGCGAAGTACTCCTTGCCGTTTTTCACTTCCGTGCGCCAGCCACCGATGGTGGTTCCCCAGCGAACCAGGGGGATCTCCTGATTCTGCCAGGTCACATGGAGGTAGAAACGGGGGCGGCGCATAAGTGGCTGGTAGCGGGTCTTTCCCGTGGCGTCAAAGGGGGCGTCATACCAGATATCTCCCCGGTTGATCTTCACGGAGAACTGCATGTCGTTGCTGTAATAGGGGGGCAGGGGCGGCAGCTTCACAGCGAGGCGGAAGTTCTTGAAAATAGAGGGATCAACCGCCATGAAGAAGCTCCTTGCCTGGGCGGGGTTCTCAACCTTGAGGGCCTTCATTACCGCTTCGGTATAGAGCTTCACCAGATTGGGGATTTTGTGCTCCTTGCCGTCGAGTCCTTTGTATGTGTCTTTGAGTCCCTTGACCTTGCTGATACTCCCGTCCTCAAGAATTCCCAGGGAGAGGGTTATCCGTGCCGTGAGGATGCGCTTGAGGGTGCGAAAATTATTATCAAGGGGAGTGCGTCCGAAGCCACGACGGGTGTCACCGGTGAGAATTCCCCAGCCATAGATCATGTGCTTGTGCTCAAAGCGCTTGATGGCGGCGATGGTGCCCCAGGAGATGACTCCCGGGGAGTAGGGCCCCAGGAGGCCTTCGCACCGCAGCCGCTTCTGTGCTTCTCCCACCATGAAGAACTTGGTCTGGAGCAGGCGATATTTTTTCACCAGGTACCCATACTTTTTTGTTTTCCCCAGGGCTGTCAGGCTCGACTTCCCCGATTTTTTCTGGGCCTGTCGGACCTGGCCCCGGAGCTCCTTGAGCTCCTTGGCGAGATCCCGTTTGGACTGGTAGACGACGCTGAAGCGCGCCTTTTTGAAAAATCCGTAGTTGAGATGTTTGAAGCAATCCTTGGCGTCATCTTCCCGAAAACGCTTGTCCAGAACCGAAAGAGACGGGGGAATACCAAAAAGTTCCACGTAGTTGTGTTCCTTGTCCCCCAGCTTGTTTCCCTCCTCGTCTGTGAGATCATTGGCGATATTGATATAGGTGCCTTTGTAGCGGTTGGGTTTGTCGGGTCCGTCGGAAAAAATGAAGGGGACAAATTCGTCACTGAGATCAATGATGGAATATCCCAGGGCGCGGGCGTCGGCCTCTCGCTTTATGTCCAGCTTTCCCTGGGAGGCCACATAGACGCGCTCCCCGGGGGCAATTTTAGGATCTTCGGGGATAATACTGGGAGCGATCTCCACCGCGATCTCCTGTTTCTTCACGGGTGCTGAGACGCCGGGCTCCATTATTTTGGGAACAATCTGATTGGTTGTTGTCTTTGATGATGTTCCTGCTCGTTTGCTCTTCTCCATCAGGTAAAACACCAGGGCGGTCACCGCGATGATGGCAATGAGGGTGAGAACAGTACCCTTCGCTCCTCCCTGCTGTGCGACCGTCACGGCGGGCGGGGGCGGGGGCGGGGGTGGGGGATCAATTCTGGCAATATTGGGTAGGGTACGCATACTCCACAGGAAACATCAAAATGGCCCGGGACGCAAAATTTCGGACAACTCCCCTGAATCTTTTTCTAACAGTCAGGTGTTTGTGGAGAGGCGGAGATCAGTAATTCCAGCCGAAGGAGAGAGAGAAGGTGAACTGCTTGGTGGTGGAATCTTTGATGTCAAGGGTCTGAACCCCGTTACTGGTGACGATTTCGCCGGCGCTTTTTCCATCCATGGTGAGGACACCCTCGGCGGTGATAAACATATGATAATAAATGAAGCGCACGCCCAAAAAGAGGCGGTGACGGCTGATGGTGCCCTGATC
>JAHJLU010000426.1 GCA_018821745.1 Myxococcota bacterium
CAGCTCGTAGTTGGTGCGCTTTTGCCAATGCTACCCCACTTGTAGACTACCTTAATTCCACGGAGCCCTACAAAAACCATATGGGAAAAATCCACAACTTTGGCCTTATAAGCGGGCGCCCAGGTGCCGCAGAATTTGCTCGATGGTTGGTTTTCCGGACCACGAGAGTGGGAGCAGAGAAAGCTGCCCAAGAGTACCACGATTACATAGACGCTGTAACTATTCCCGTCTTCCATGTGATGCTGGTTCCACGCGTTCAGGTTGAGGAATCCTATTCATTTAATAATGGGGTCAGGATTCTTCCGGCAAAAGAAAGCCCGAATATATTCTTTGCGAACGCAATAGAGGATCAGCAATTTGGGTCACCGATACCGACTTCTCAGATTCAGAGTATTCTATTGATCCAATCCGAACAGCAGAAACATTGGGCTGACTGCGGTCCATGGCCAGAGGTTACAACACAGCGGGAAGCGTCTTTTAAAAAGATGAGACAGACGGCCCTGCTGTTGGCATTGACTTTGCCAGGAGAGGATGGCGTTCACCCAATTGCCCGTGGTGTGATATCAAGTGACGAGGTTCCAGTCATGGCTGTTCAGTTCCCATGGGAGTGGTTGCCATTCAAACCTGATTTTGGACGAGCACCGGTAATTGAAGGAAGCTTCATGGAAGCGGATGAGCTCATCGCCGCTTTTGCAATGCTGACGGAGGAGTACCAAGAGAAACTCATGGTTCCGCTCTCCAAACTGAACGGGTACTGTTCAAATTCTGCCCTTATTGATCGGGCCATTGATCTCAGAACAACCATGGAATCGCTATTTGTGCCCCCAAATGCTTCACAGGTTACGAAGAAACTTGGATGCCGAACGGCTAGGCTTCTTGGCACCAGTGACTCTGAGAAGGATCAAATAAGCACGCTCATGCAGAAGGCCTATGGAACGGCCTCTGACGCGGCTCATAGAGGGAAGTTCAAGGACGATGATAAAACACCATCAGAGACGCTCTTCAAAGCGTTCAAACTCACCACAAAAGCCATCAAAAAGATGATTCGTGGCGGGCAGCCGGACTGGGGGAGAATTTAAACAGTTCTTACCTTAAGAAGCTATGAGGATGCTGAGAATTGCTCGATAGACGAGGCCAACGTCCTCAATTGAGCAAGCAGCATATCGTACGTTCGGATGACTATTTTGGATTCTTTGCGGTCATAATCAAATCGCTCTTTTGCGTCTTTGCCTAACAGGTGAGAATCTCTTCCGGCAATCACCTCACCAGTCGGTTTATGGATACCCTTCAACCCATCTTGTGCTTCTACAAAACTTCTCTGAGTTTCAATTAGGTTTAACCAGTCCTTTACTTGAGAAAGAGCGTGAGTTAAGTGAGCTGCCTGCTCACAGCTTTTGGCTGTATATATTGGCTTATTCGGATCTTCAATCTCAATTAAGTGGTAGTCACCGTCCGCCCTTTTGCATGCAAAATCTGTATAAAACTTGCCATTTCCCAATGGAGCTCTTGGGTAAATCTCTATTGCGTCAAACTTCACCATTCGTTTGTTTTCATCAGTCTCCAAAAATTTTTGAACGGCTGGCTCCAGTGTTTGGGGATCGTTGATAAGTGCCTCTAGCTCATCACACTTCTTTCTCAAATAGTCTGCGCTGCTAATAGCAGGTTTTGAGAAGTACGATTCTTTATCAATCACTTTATGAGCACCAAGTTGTGTGGAAAAATGCAGCACTTTTATGTCCCCACTTGCACGATTTTTCGCCTCCACTCCTCCCATATCCATCTTTTCAGGATTGAAAAAGACCTCTGCCCCAATCCAAGTGTACTGCCTAAATACCTTTCCGGAATTAGTTTCAATAAAGGGCGAGAGGATATACCGCCTTGTGGGCAAATCTATATAAGAATCGTTTTCTTTTCTTCTAAGAGGCGTTATGGCCATTCCGGTTAAGCTCAAATCTCCACCTCCATTGTTGGCGGGATTTAAGAAATGTGGATTAAGAGACCAAGAACAAAACAGCTTTTCCTTTGGCAAATCAGGCGGAATAAACAGTCTGTCTTGAGTTTTTTGCCCACCTTTGCGCATGCCTACTTTTAGCAAATTTCCTGTAGTGGATTGCAGGATCAGAAAAAGTGGAATCTTCTCCTGATTTGAAACGGTCACACCATTGGGGCGAAGCGGCAGCACTCCTCCGAATGTTTGTGGAAGGAAATTCATGCTTTCATCCATCGCGCTTTCAGCGATATAAAAAATCACGCACCCTTCCATCCCATGAAATATTCTAGCTTCAACAATTTTTTCGGCGAATTGAAAGTCCCCTAGCTGCTCTAATTCTTCGTTATATTTCCTCATGTATTCAGTAGCATAAGATTCGTACATGACCACTCCTTTATAGCGATTATCCATTATTTATCAATTTGACCCCCTACCTCCCCACCACAGCCCCACCATACCCCTCATTCATCACCTTCGCGATGGTGAGCATGGCTTCCACCCCCCTCACGCCGCCACAGCATTCCGGTTCACACCCTCGACCATCTTTATCACCTTCATGGCCTGGGCGTCATCAAACACTCCCTGAAGGCCCTGATCATTAATATCGGTGAAGGGTGCCTCAAACAGCATCCCCTTCTCCAGGGTGCCGTTCTGCATGAGGTATTTGATGATCATGTCCAGGAATCGCATCTGGTCTGCTCTCAGGTTTCCTGCCAGGAGAAACTCGCTGAAGGCCTCGTGAACAGCCTGCTGATCGAGGCCGATGATGCTTCTGATGAATTTCCCCAGCGGCTGCTCACCGATTTCCCTGATGTAGTCCTCTTTGGTGCCTCGCTCTTTACCGTCGAAGAGCAGGCGCTCAAGTTCGTCAATCTCGGCTTTCGTAATGGGCTTGTTCATCTGGAGTTTGCGGATGGTTATGTGGTCCTTGTTCTTCCTGATGTAGGCCTCCACACGATCCCTGTAGCTCTGGAGCCTGCTGTAACTCCCTACAACGTCCCTGACGGTAATCTCGCTCTCCTTGAGCTCATCGGTGAAGCTCGTGAACACGTCCACCAGCTTTTCCCTGTCCATGAATTTGATGAGATCTCGCAGGGCATGCCGAACCTCTTCGAGTTTGTTGACCGTAATCCCCTGCCAGAATGACTCGGTCTGGATCTCGTTGAGCACGGGCTCCTGTTTCTTCACCATGGGGATGTTGGTCTTCTTCTTCAGCGCTGTGGCTATCAGGTTCAGTTTGCCGACGAACGTCTCAGTGTCGTAATCCCCACTGAAGAGCGCAATCTGGAATCTGAGTATGAACACATCGAAGCGCCGGGAGAGCTCATGGTCATCATCCTGGGGGATCATCAGCCGAGAGATGTGGGTGTTGATCTCCTGCATATCGGCCTGGGAGATGTTCTGCCACCGGCCCTTGGTGCTGTACTCCGTAACAGCCCGCAGCTCTTTCTTTACAACGAAACGATCCTGGTCGAGACCCTGTACCGCAGAATGCAACTCGGCTGCGTACGCTTCTGCCAGCGCAGAATCCTGCTCGGTCTTCTGGTCAGCCTCTCGTATAAGGAGAGCCAGCTCCAGCTTGGCCTCAAAGGCCTGCTGTGTAAGCGTTTTTACCTGCTTGCCCTCAATGCCTGCGGGATGCCCATCAAAGAAATCAAAATTCTTACAGAAGTCGAAGATGATAAAGTGGGTCTTATCCTCGCCAGGGCCGAACAGGTTGGGGCACAGGCGCGTTCCCCTGCCTATCATCTGCCAGAACTTGGTCTGAGAGCGCACGAGCTTGAAGAAAACCAGGTTGACCACACGGGGGGCATCCACACCTGTGTCCATCATGTCCACAGAAACCGATATCTGCGGATTCTTGTCTTCAATGGCATCTTTGAAGGTCTCAAGCAGGTCCTGGGCCTTGCTCTCGTAGTTGTCGATGACCCGAAGGAACTTGCCCGTGTACTGTGGGAACGCTTTGTTGAACCGCTGCTCGATAAAAACCGCGTGTTTGTGGTTCTTGGCGAAGATGATGGTCTTACCGAGCTTGTCGCCGCCTTCAACCTTTATGCCCTCTTTCATGAGGTAGTCGAGTACCTTGTCCACTGTGTCGGTGTTGAAGAGCCAGGTGTTGATCGCGCTGCCACTGATCTCCTCCGGGGCCTCCTCCTGGGTGGGGTCACCGAACTTCTCCTCGTACTCCGCCTTCTCCCGGTCCGACAGATCCTTGTATCTGATCCCCTCTTCAGGGAATTTGATGGGGATGCCTATGCCCCTGGCTGGGACAAGGAATCCATCCTCCACGGCCTGGTTGAGCTCGTAGGCGAACGTGGGGTTGTCATCTTCAACCTCAAATAAACCATAAGTTTGATGATCAACTTCCTTTTTGGGTGTCGCCGTGAGCCCAATGAGCAGACTGTCAAAGTAATCGAAGATGGCGTGGTATTTCTGATAGACCGACCGGTGAGCCTCGTCGATGATGATGAGATCAAAGTGCCCGGGGCTGTAAAACCGCACATCCTCAGTTCGGGCTGCGTCAATCCTGTTCATGATGGTCGGGTAGGTGGAGAAGACCAGCCGTGTGCCCGGGTCCTCTTTCTCCTTCGTCAGGTCGATTGCCGTCAGGTTCTCCAGCAGATCCTTGAAGGCATCCTTCGCCTGCGTAACGAGCGCATTACGGTCAGCCAGGAACAGCACCCTCTTCACCCAGTTACACTTGGTGAGCATGTCCACGAGGGAGATGGCCGTGCGTGTCTTGCCGCTTCCCGTCGCCATAACCAGCAAAGCCTTGCGTGAGCGCCCCCGGAGCTGGCCCTTGTCATTTTGTGTGGCCAGGTGCTCCGCCACACGCTGGATGGCCTCAATCTGATAGGGTCGCCCGGCTATGGCAGGATTGGGGCTGAAGGTACGCAGATCTTTACGGGTCGCTCGCCTGTCGATCAGCAACAGCAGCTCATCCTTGGTGTAGAACCCAGACACTTCACGGTCAGGGTAAAAGAGGTCGTCCCAGATGTAGGTCTCAAAGCCGTTGGTGTAAAAGATGACAGGGCGCTGTCCGTGCATCTGCTCAAGGCAGTCAGCGTAGAGCTCAGCCTGGTGCCTGCCTTTTCGGGCCTCCACAATGGTCTTCTTGGCCTCGATGACCGCCAGGGGCCGGGAATCGTCACCCCAGAGGACATAGTCAGCATAGCCGAGCCCCGTGGGGTTGGTC
Source organism: Myxococcota bacterium (assembly GCA_018821745.1). GTDB lineage: Bacteria > Myxococcota_A > Polyangia > HGW-17 > HGW-17 > SZUA-580. The sequence continues at coordinate 5,187 of JAHJLU010000426.1, forward strand.
GTGAGGGGCATCCCCACAACCTCGTATTCGAGCTCATACCCATCACGCAGGTTGTCCCAGCCAGCCTCCTTGAGCAGCAGGTCGATGTAGAGCCTCCTTGTCTCCAGCTCGGACACGAGGAGAGGCAGCTCTTCGGCCTCGTCAACGATTTGCTCCCGGTCGACCTTGCGCTCCGCAATCTCGCGCTTGAGCTCCTCGATGACCTTCGCCTGTTGCTGAATCGTGGCGTTCTCTTCTGCCAGCCGCTCCTGAAGCTCTCTGAGCTCCTTCTGGCTCTTTTCCCTCTCGGTCCCATCAGGGATGAGGCTGGAGTCAAACGGTGCGACCGTAGGCCGCTCCTTGCTGTAATAAACAGCGATGAACGACAGGAACCGGAACAGGTTCTTGAGGGCCACAATGGACTCCCGGGTCTCCACTCTCTTGCCATGGGCCGCATTATTGCCCACCTGCCTGATGAGGTTGATCTCCCTGAACATGTTGTGTGGCTTGAGGATATTCTTGAGGCACTGCTCATGGATGAGCGAGTTCAGACTTGAGTCATAAGGTTCCCGCAGTGAGGAATCGTGCTGATAGAGCCAGTGAACTGCTTTCTCAAGGGCGCTCCTGCACAATATGGCGCAGAACTTGGGTGCAACGATGGCATACTTCTCCGCTTCCATGCTGTCAGCGTATAGCCCAGCCCATTCCGGATGCAGGAAGTCAAAGTTGCTCATGACACCAGGTCTCCCGAGAACGCCCGCTGTAACAGGCTGTTGAAGAGCTCTTCAGACTTGGCAAGGGATGCCTCCG
>JAHJLU010000427.1 GCA_018821745.1 Myxococcota bacterium
AACTCAACACGGGATGCCGCATCGGGAATGAACACCGCCTGGGCACCCTTTACATTGAACCGTTTTGGCATTTTATCGAATCGGTAAGAGAGCTTCGCGACAACACTCGCCTTGTGTTTTTCAACCTCTTTGACGAAGAATGCGGCATGACTGGTGCCGTAGCTTTTGTCGGGATAAATGACCGCAAAACGGGTAATGCCCAGGGCCAGCCCGGTCTGGACCAGCGAGGAGGTGATCTGTTCCCGTGTGAGCTGTCCAAAGTAAACGGAACCCTGGAAGTGGGTCAGCGGCAGCGGTGTCCCGACGCTCAGGAAGGGAATCGATGACTTTATCCCCAGAAGCGCCGTAGCCGAGGGAGCATCAGGGGGTAATAACACTGCGATGGGTTTGTCTGTGGTCTCAACGGTCTCCCGAAAAAGCTTGAGGCTTTGTGTGGGAGATGACTGCGTGTCGTGCACGAGCAGTTCCATGGCAGGCCAGTTGGATCGTGCGGCCATGAGCGCCAGCAGCATTTGCTTGCCCAGAGAACGGTATTTTCCGGTAAGGGGCAAGAGCGCCGAAATGCGCCACGGATAGGCATCGGGGAATGGGGATGTGAATGTTTTGCTTTTGAGGTAGCCATCGAAGGCAGTTGATTCTTCGAGTGTAAGGGTGCCCTTGGCAAAAAGCTGGTCCATTTTTTTCTGGGCCAGGATTCGAAATGCGATAAATGAACCAAAGAGCTTGTAATCAGTGGTGGGAGCGATCCGCAGGTAAGCAATCGCCCACTCTTCCAGCTTTTTCACTGCCGCTGGTTGTGCAACAATTGGATAGAGAAGGTCCGCCAGCATGAGCTTCCCGAGATGATGACACAGTTGGAGATTCAGGGTATCGTAGAGCCCGCCGATCCGCTGTTGTGCTGTGGTCAGGGGAGGTGGTGTCAGAAATGGAAAGGATCCGGTTTTGCTGGCTATAATCCTCAGAATAACTTTTTGTGAGTGTTTGAGTGTGCCCAGGGATGCCTTTGCGTCAGTGAGTTTGCCGTTGCACAGGTAATGGCCTGATAGAAGAGCGAGCGCAGAACCCCTGTGGGAGCTTTTCTTTGCCAGCGAAGGTTTTAAGATCTTCAGCGCGGTGTTTTCTTGTCCCACAGCCAGATGGGCTGCTGCTTTTTTCAGGGTTTCCCAGGAGTCTGCAGGAGCTGTATCGCCAGATGGAGTCGCTGGTGTAGCGGCAAGAAGTAAGGACAATATCAAGAACATCGGTCACCCCGTCAGGTAGTTTTAATAAGCATGTAACGTTTTTTTCCCGCCCGAAAAACCATAAACCTCCCCGCCAGGAGAGTAGCAGGGGTGAGAACCATTTCCTGATCCTGTTCCTGCTGATTGTTCACATAAAACCCGCCCTGTTTTATCAGGCGCCGGGCTTCACCCTTTGATGCGACAAATCCGGAATCGGCCAGGAGGGTTAGCAGAGGGATGCCTGCCTCAAGGGCGCTGAGTTCAATGGAGTGGGAGGGAACATCTTCGAAGCACTCTGCAAGCTCCCGGGCGGATAAAGAGGACAGATCACCTCCAAAGAGCGCTTTTGAGGCGTTCAGCGCCGCCGTGAGTCCCTCTTCACCGTGAACCATGCGGGTCAGTTCTTCTGCGAGCTTCTTCGCCGGTATTCGTGCCCCAGGCTGTTCAATGAGTGCCTTCTCCAGAAGCGAAATCTCCTCCATGGGAAGGAATGTGAAGTTTTTTAACAGTTTTATGACATCCGCGTCTTCGGTGCGAACCCAGAACTGGTAAAACTGATAGGGGGAGGTGCGGTCGGCGTCGAGCCAGACAGTCCCTGCCTCGGTCTTTCCGAACTTTGTACCGCTTGCGGTTGTGAGCAGGGGGATAGTGATTCCATGGGCCCCCTGGCCTTCCATGCGGCGGATGAGGTCAATCCCCGTGGTGATATTTCCCCACTGATCACTGCCTCCCATCTGCAATGTGCAGCCCTCGGAACGGAAAAGATGCAAATAATCATAGCTCTGAAGCAGCATGTAACTGAACTCGGTGTAAGAAATCCCCTGTTCACGGTTGCTCAGGCGATTCTTCACAGACTCCTTGGCGATCATGGAGTTGACACTGAAGAATTTCCCGATATCCCTCAGAAACTCGATATACCCCATTTTGCTGAGCCAGTCATAGTTATTGACGACCTTGGCATCAGTGGGTCCGTCGCCCATGCGGAGGAAACCGGCGAGCTGCTTCTCAATCCCAGCCACATTCGCTTTGAGGGACTCCTCATCAAGGAGCTTTCGTTCCGCCGATTTGCCCGATGGATCGCCGATCATGCCAGTCCCGCCCCCAACCACGGCGATGGGTCTGTGTCCATGGTTTTGCAGGCGTACCATCAGGAGGATCTGAAGAAGCGAACCCACGTGGAGGCTGTCTGCCGTGGGATCAAATCCGATATAAAAGGAAACGGGAGTCCCATCGCCCAGGTGTTCCAGTAGTTTTTCTTCGTCGGTGGATGCGTAAAAGAGCTCTCTCTCTTTTAATTCTTCAATGAAATTCATAATCTGGTTCCGATTGGGAGACAAGCGCCTCCATGGTTTAAATGGTGAGATCCAAGATGGAAGACCTCCCTCGATAAACTATTTTGGGAGGTTTGAAAAGTGGGGAATCTACACTTCCTGGGAATCGATGGCGCTCAGGAGTTTCTTGACGCCCTCGAGTTCTTTCATGCCCAGGCGACCAAAAATTTCTTTTGCTTCTCTAAGCTGCACCACAGCAGTTACATCATCGCCTGCTTCAACAAGAAATTCCGCGTATTTTTTCAAGGCCAACGCGATTTCCCGCTCCAGGTTGAGCATCCTGAACAGATCAACACCCTGGACAAAGTGAATCTTCGCCTCTTCGATCTGTGCCGGGTCATCGGAATTGAACACCGTGGAAGAGAGCACTTCGCCGATGGTGATGGAGGCCCTGGCCTTGAACTCGATAATGTCGAGGTCGCGGGCAATGTTCAGGGACTCCTGCGCATATTGAAGTGCCTCTTCGGGCTTACCGAGCTTCTGGAGCACCAGACTCAGGTTACGCTTTGCATCAAAGAGCACCCTCTTCTCGTGCATCTCTTCCGCCAGCTCAATGGCACGGAGCAGCTTGCTGTTGGCCTCTGAGTAGCGCCCCAGCCTGAAGAGTGCCTCGCCAATATTGTTCTGGAACTTGCTCTCCATGGGGTAGTACCCGATGTTCTGGGAGATGATGAGGCCCTTGTTCCACTCGGTAATGGCCTCTTCCAGTTTGCCCTGGTGGAACGCCAGGATACCCAGAGAGTTTGTGGCCTTGCAGACGATGGTGTCGTCGCCAAGGCCCGTGGAAATTTGCAGCGCCTCAAAGAAACAACTGGCGGCTTCGTTGAACAGCCCCCGATCCATCTCAATATCACCGATATTCAGCAGTGCTACGGCGATGGAGCGGGAGTCACCAAGGCTTCGGCGGATTTCCAGGGCCTCTGCGCAGTAGTTCATCGCCTCATCGTTTTCACCGAGTGTATGCAGTACCTGACCGATATCGTCTTTGGAGCCGGCGACTCCGCGCTTGTCGCTGGCCTCCTCGAAGAGACTCAGTCCACGTTTGAGGTATTCCAGCGCCAGCGAGAGCTGCCCCTGGTTTCGGTACAGCCGCCCCATTTTGTTGAAGGCAACCCCCGCTTTTGCCCTTGAGGCATTCAGCCAGGAGAGACGCAGCATTTTCTCGTAGCAACTCAGCGCACGCTCAAACATGCCTTTGATTTCATATACATTACCCAGGTCGTGCCATAGCAGAATGCGCCGTGAGGTGTTGGCCGGGTTCTGAATGGAGAGGGCCTGGATGAACAGCCGAATCGCCTTGTCGTTGTGGAAAGCGCGTTTCGCCTGTTCTGCGGCGCTCTTGTAGTTTTCCACCGCCTTTTCCGTGATGCCGGCGTTTTCATAGTGCCGCCCAACCTCTTCCATGAGCTCGGGTGTAGCGTTGTAAAGATGGAGGGTCAGCCATTCAGCTACCTGGAAATGGAACAGTTTCCGCTCTGGGGCCTGGATGGCGTCGTAGACGAGGTTCCAGATGGGGGGATACTTGAACCGGTACTGGATCTCGCCGGACAGCATGCTCTGGTTCATCGGCTCGATGAAACCCCGTTGAATATGACGTTCCAGGCTGTTTTGCACCATGTTGACCGTGTAGTTGCCGGAGCGCTTCATGGCATCGATGGAGGGGCCGTCCGGATCCCTCTTCAAATCGTCGGCATAGAGGGCTCTGCGAACCAGCGCGATGACGCCGTCCTGCCAGAACACCTCTCCGAAGGTAGCCGCGCGATTGAGAATATCGCGATCCCCATGGGGGAGGAGATGGATCCGGGAACTGAGGATCCCCTCGATGGTCCGCGGGATATCGGTTGTCGCCAGCCTGGAGAGGACCACCCTCCACGCTGCATCCTTGGAATGATCAATAATTCCCGACTCCATGAGGAACCGTGCCAGCTCTTCGATGGTTCTCGGATTACGATCGATACTCTCCTCAATGTGTCCCTGCAGGGATTTGGGTATCTTCTCCAGTTTTGGCAACAGCTGCTGGAACAGGTGCATGGCCGCTTCCGCCTGCAGGGGGGGGAGCTTCATGCGGAAGGTGGCATACTCCCCGTTGGACCACTGGGAGTAACGTTCGAAAAGGATATCCCTTCCCCCCGTGAGGATCATGATGGGGAGGTGCATCATGCCTGCGGCCAGGTAATGGATCAGGTTGACCGTCTCGGGTTCGGCACGGTCCACCGTGTCGATGATAAAGAGAAGCCCCTTCTGTTCCGCGATGGCTGTAAAAAGCCGTCGGATCCCGATGAACATGCGCAGCTCCATCTGGGAGGGGTTTCTGAGCAGCGGCTCGATAATGGGACTCGCCTCCATGTCGTACCCCAGGAACTGGGCCAGAAGATGGGACGTCTCCAGGAGCTTGGATTCAGATAAAAAGGTGCCGATCTTTTCCCTGATCTGCTCGATGGCTTTATTGGCTGAGGTCTGGGCGAGGTTAATGCCGAAGAAGGAGGCGAATGCCTGCTTGAATCCACGGAATGGCATGGAGCTGGACCCGCCCGCTTCACCCCTCATGACCGTGACCTTGAGTTCTGCCTCGGCTTTCAGGCCGAACTCTTCGATGAGACGGGATTTGCCGATCCCCACGGGACCGTATACCGTGACAAATGAGAGCCGACGGTTCTGAATAACCCGCTTCATCTCCTCGTCGAGCCTGGCGAGATCATCTTCACGGCCCACAAAAAGTTGCGGGCTGTTAATGGATTTAATCCCCGACGGGGTGGCGTTGAAGGGGAGCTCGTCATCGTCTTCTTCAGATCCCGTCGTGGGTTCTGACGCTACAACATCCTTTCCCAGGGCCCGGGCGCTGGCTTCGTCGGAGGTGCCCGTGTTGCCCGTGGAACCCAGAACAGCGGAATACTGGTATCCGCATATATTGCAAACTTCACTTTTTTCG
>JAHJLU010000428.1 GCA_018821745.1 Myxococcota bacterium
CGAATATGATGCAGACCGGATAAAAAAACATGAATTTACGCGGGAAGTTAAGGAGCAGGATCGCATGCGGCATGTGCGGACACTCAACTGTAACACCGGTCCCGTGTTTCTCGCCTATCGCTCGGCGCCTGCGGTGGATGATATGCTCATGGCTGTCACGAAGCGGGAGCCGGAATACAACTTCGTCTCTGACGATGGCATTCGCCATACCCTCTGGGTAGTAAGTGAACCCAAGGCTGTCGCCGACATTGTGAGTGCCTTTGCGCCCATTGATGCCCTCTATGTTGCCGATGGGCACCACCGGAGCGCTTCCGGCGCCAAGGTTGCCAACCAGAGACGGGACGCCAATCCCTGCCACGGTGGCGAAGAAGAATATAATTATTTTCTCTCGGTGATCTTCCCCCACAATCAGTTGAAAATCATGGACTACAACAGGGTTATCAAAGATCTCGCCGGTATGACCCCACAGGAGTTCACGAATGCGGTCTCGGAGAAATTCACCATCGAACCCGCATCCGTTTCCAGTCCGGTCAAGCCCAAGACCTTCGGGATGTATCTTGAAGGCGCCTGGTATACATTGACTGCACGACCCGGGACTTATCCGGAATCTGACCCCGTGCTGTCACTGGATGCCTCCATACTCCAGAACAATCTGTTCAACCCCATCCTGGGCATCGGCGATCCGCGCAAAGATGAGCGAATTGACTTTGTAGGCGGAATCCGGGGAATGAAGGAGCTGGAAAAAAGAGTGAACAACGGGTGGAAGGTTGCCTTCGCAATGTATCCCACCTCCATGGAAGAATTGATGCGCATCGCCGATGCAGGGAAAACCATGCCCCCCAAGTCCACCTGGTTCGAGCCGAAACTTCGCAGCGGTCTTGTTCTGCATCCCCTCGACTAGACAGCAGCGGCAATCGCCGCATACAGGGACCCGACCCTGAAGGTTGAAAGTGGTGTCATATGCGTATTGCAGTACTTATGGGTGGGGTCTCGACCGAGCATCCCATTTCACTGAAAAGTGGAAAGAACATAGCCCAGGCGCTCATAAGCCGCGGGCATCAAGTGTGCGCGGTGGTTCTTCGCCCCGATGGAAAGTGGACTGTTCCCCCGGCCTTCATGGATTCTTCCCAGGTGGCACAAATTGTTGCCAAGCCACCTGCGGGGGAATTTCCCGAGCGTTCCCTCTGTGCGTTGCGTGACCTGGACATCGATGTTGTGTTCCCTGCGCTCCATGGTCCCAACGGAGAGGACGGGACCATGCAGGGGCTGCTCCATATCATGGGTTTTGCGTTCGTCGGATCCGGGCATCTGGGGGCTGCACTGTCATCAGACAAGCTGGTGAGCAAAGCTCTTTACCGAGAGGCGGGGCTCCCCATCGCTCCCCACCTCATGCTCACCGTGGCAGACTCTCCGGAAACGGGCCTTCAACTTGGCTTGCCACTGGTTCTCAAGGCACCCTCCCAGGGTTCGAGCTTCGGGCTGGCCATCGCCAAGACCGAAGAGGAATACTTCGCGGAATTTCAGCGCATTATGCCACTTGAGGGGCGTTTGATGGTAGAGAAGTTCATCAAGGGCAGGGAGATAACCTGTGGTGTCCTGGAGCTGTCCGATGGTTCCCTGCTGGGGCTGCCGCCCACGGAGATTGTGCCGAAAGTATCTGAATACTTTGACTTCGCGGCGAAATATAATGTGGGCGGATCCGACGAGATCACGCCTGCGCCCATCACGCCGGAAAACACGGCCCTCGTTCAGGATCTGGCGGTGAAAGCCCACAGAGCTCTGAATATGAGGGGTCTCTCCCGCACGGATTTCATCCTCACACCAGGGGGCGTGATTCTTCTTGAAACAAATGCCCTGCCAGGATTCACGGAGACGTCACTTTTTCCCCAGGCGGCCCAGGCGGCGGGATACAGTTTCGGCGAGATAGTGGAACACCTGATCATTGCCGCCCTGGCGGCTGCACCGGGGCACTCCGTTTTTCAGCGGTAAAAATTTCGCAATATGAGAAATGAGAGCAGCGTGACGCCTCCGAAGATGCCGGCGCTCTCCATGAGCGTACGGTTCCGGGCGTTTTTTGCCTGTTTTTGAATGCGGGCCACCCGGTCCAGATCTTCGAGGAGGATGGCGTTTTTTTCCAGGAGGGCCGCTTTGCGGAGGATGGGGTTAATTTTCTTTGTCTGCTGATATGAGAAGTAACCGAAGGCGCCCAACGCACTGGGGATGATCAACAGGAGCCAGAAAATCAATGGACTGCTTTGTTTTTTTGGCGAGGAGACGGGGCGCAGGCGCGAGCCTCTCTGTGTGGAGGTGTCGTCCTGGGGGGGCAGAGTGTATATTCTGGGTGCCGTTTGTCCCACATCCTGAATCTCCAGGGAGTGTTGCATGGACGCAGGGCGGTCCGAGGCACGACCGACCGTGACGATGGCCGGAAGGTGATCGTCAATCACAAAAACTGGCGACTCCTGTGAGACCGGGGTCGCTGGTGAAGCCCCGCCCTTGGCCAGCGCAGCTTCAAAAGCACTGTGAAATAACGCGACCGTAGAATATCTGGAAAGTGGGGCTTTCGCGAGGGCGACGGCAAGCACATTCCATAACTCCACACCCAGCTCCGGTTTATATCGGGTAATGGGGACAGGGGGATCGGTGGAGTGCATTGCGAGGGTTTTATAGACCGTGGGACCCTCAATGGGGAGATACCCCGAGAGCATTTTATAGATGATTATTGCCAGGGAATAAATATCTGACTGGGGCGAGATTCGATCCACCTCGCCTCGTGCCTGTTCTGGGCTCATGTAGAGGGGAGTCCCCATGATAGTTCCCCGCTGTGTCTTCATGCGTGGAGAGGGGTCATCAGGGATATCAAAGAGCTTCGCGATGCCAAAATCCAGAATTTTCACCTGCAGTCCCACCTTGGTCTGCGACACAAAAATGTTCTCGGGCTTCAGGTCCCGGTGGACAATTCCCTCGTCGTGGGCGGCTTTCAACGCGCTGGCCAGTTGATGGAAGCAGGTCTCAACGTCTTCCATGGGGAGGGGCCCCTTTTTCAATATTGTTTCCAGGTCTTTTCCCTCGAGATACTCCATGATGAGGTAGAGCCTCCCGTCAGGGAGCTCTCCGAAATCGAAAACCTGGATAATATTGGGATGATTGATCCTGTTGACCGACTCAGCTTCGGCGGTAAAGCGCTGCACCATATCGGGGCGGGCGCACAGGTAGGAGGCAAGCACTTTCACCGCCACCTTTCGCCCGATCTTCGGGTGGATTCCCAGATAGACCTCCCCCATGGAACCCTTGCCGATGTAGGCGGTGATCTCGTAGTGACCGATGGTTTCTCCGATGAGGGTAATTTCGTCATCCATGGGAGTGACTATACCCGAGATGGTTCCATGAGAGAAAGACTTTCCCGTCAACTATCAGGGTAAATCATAATTGCAATGAACGGGGATATGGACTATCGTGCCCCTGGTGCGGGCTCCCCCCATGAGGGTGAGGGAAGCACTGGAGTTTTTCATGGGATATCCAATTGGTATTGTTCTTCTTTCAGTTATGATTCTTTCCTGTTCCTCCTCAGGGCGTACTGCTGGCCAGACCGGTAAATCCACGGTGCCCAGGCAGCCAAAGGCCTCTTCAGGTAAACTGAAGCCGGGGACCTCCACAGCGGACCAGGGGGCCAAAACACCGCCACAAAGTGCTGGAGCACCAAAGGTTTTGCCCGCTGCCCCCTCCAAGGTTCCTCCCAAGGGGAACACAGTACCAGTGGTCAAGCCGGTGAAGAACGCAACGGGATTTAACTCCCTGGCACCCCTTACGGATGGAGAGAAGGCGCAGTTTCGCGGGGCCATTCGGAGTGAACGACTGCACCATGTGGCAAAACATTTTTATTCCACCAATGAGAAACGCCACGA
>JAHJLU010000429.1 GCA_018821745.1 Myxococcota bacterium
AGAGCCTGGGCAACTCCAGCGTAAATTTTGCCGTGCGCCCCTGGTGTAAATCCGAGCACTACTGGGATGTAAAATTCGGCCTGCTGGAGTCCATCAAGAAGCGTTTCGACGCCGAGGGTATCTCCATCCCCTTCCCGCAGCAGGACGTTCACATTATCAGCCCCGCCCCAAAAGCCTAGCCTCCCGAGGGCTGGCGGGAATCCCCCTCCAGCCCTGTTTCCCTCTTATAAAAGTACATTCGACTGGGGCAGTTACTCCTGGAAGCGTTCCCCATGATTCGCATTTTCAGGTATTTACTCCACCAGAGGCGTCCCTCAGGGCGTTGGAGTCCCCTCCAGTTGCCGCCGCTCCGCGATCAGGTGAGAGAGGAGCAGTTTCAGGGTCCAGGTCTGGGAGGTTGGAGTCCTCACGGCCCACAGCGGCCGCTTCATCCCCGTGGCCTTTGTCCCCTGCATAAGGGTATGGAGCTCCCGCTGGGTGATGCCGCCTACAATAATCCCCCGGGGCAGTGTCGAATCCTGCCCGGCTCCCGTCCCGGAGGGCATTGAAAACAGCGTGTCCACAGTTGTCTCCAGGTGTTCATCGGATGCCCAGACAAGCTCCAGGTCCGGGAGACCGGCCATAGCCAGCAGCTTGAGCACATTGGGTTGCGCCTGGGCGCTGAATCCTGTGAACAACAACTTTCGCTCTCCGAAGAGGGGCTGATCGTCAGCATCGAGTGGGGTGAAGTCCTTATCCATGGCAGTGTCTCACCTGTTACCGGGTCCGGGTCTTCACCCGTCGGCGCACAAGAAAAATTCCCGCGAAGAGAATCCAAAGGGGGACAAATTCAGGAGCCCCCCTTCCCGTTGAGCACCCGCCACCACCGGTGGACGGTTGCCCTGGCTCCACGATGACCGCATTCTCCATGGAATCACTCCCACCGTCGGGGTTGGTCACCACCACAGTGAGGTGTCCCGTGAGCGCATCATCGGGAACGCTGACCGTGGCCACGAGCACTCCCGACTGGTCCAGGGCGGCGCTTTCAACAACAATCCCGTTGGCGGGGAGAAAGGAGATCTGGGCGCCTTCCTGAAAATCGGCGCCGTAGATTCGCATCACATGCTCCCCACCCTGGGTAAAGACGCCGGGGGAGACCATGGAAATGAAGGGCAGCGGCACGGCAGGCTGAATCATGAGTGAATACTTCACACCATGGGAGGCCACACCGTTGGGATTGAAATTATCCCCTCCCAGATGCGCCACAACCACCAGGACATCGCCTGTTTCGGAGGGATCGAAATCAACGACCGTTTTCAGGCCGGTGCTTTCTTTTGTTATGGCATCGAGTGGGCTCTCCATGGGGACTATCTGAACCGCCAGCGGGATACCCTCTTCAAAGGTGGAGACGGAAATCCGTGTGGTGCGGTCATAGCCCTCGGGGTTGCGAATAACATAATAGTTGACCCCGTATTGTTTGGGCCATGATGCCTCGGGCGGAGTCACTACCGTGGGAAAGTCCATATCGAGGGTCGCGATGATGGGTGGAACCGGATAAATCATGTCACCAAAGGGCATGCTGGAGACCCCCTCAACATACCTCGAATCCACGAACCATCGGGATACGGAGAAGCGGTGGAAGGCTTCCAGCAGGGAGTGACCGGTTTGGGACAATTTTTCGTCGATGGCCTCCATGTAGTCGATGGAGTTACTGGAATCACCCGATTCCTGCATGCTCATCTCCCACACCTCACGGATAAAGGGGACATCGTTCCAGCCTTCCCCATAAAAGTCCGCCAGAAAAGTGGGCCAGATGTAGCCACCATACCAGTAGGGCGACTGCCCCTCCGAGATGGAGAGGTGTGGACTGATCTGGAAGTAGTAACTGAACCAGCGGTTGTTGGACATGGACTCGGGGAAGACCGCCATTTCCACAAAGACGGCGGTGTTTTCCCAGAAGGTCACGGGCTCCATGCAGTCCATGGCGCCCTGGGTGGCGTGGCTCAGTTCATGGGAGACCGTATCTCCTATGGACCACAGTTCGAGCCCGGATTCAATCACGATGTAGGTTGCGCAGTCATCCCACGCGGTCTCGGGGACCGTCCCGATGGGTGCAGTGTATCCCGCCGCCCCGCCGGCATAACCAAGATAAATTAAATACTTCCCCTCTGCGGAGACGATGGGAGGAGCGTAAAACCCCCACTCATCAATCTCTTTCTGCCACGAATACTCTGCAGTGCGCAGGGTTTCCAGG
>JAHJLU010000430.1 GCA_018821745.1 Myxococcota bacterium
GGGTTGTGGGTCCGTTGGCGCCTTCGGCGATCAGTTTTACCCGTTTGGCAATCTTGTTAACAGTGGCGCCGTTGATCTGGTTTTCCATTGCGGCGGGGATGAGGATATCCACGTCCTGGGTGATCCACTCGTCACCATCGAGGACTTCGTATCCCATTGCCACGGCCTTGGTGCGGTCAATCCCGCCAAAGCGATCGGTGATGGACTTGAGCTCAGTCAGGCTGCAGCCGGACATCTTACGGAAGGCAAAAGACTTCTGAGCGGCCTGGTCCCATGAAGAGACAGCGATGGTTTTTCCGCCCATGAGTCCGTACAGTTCCATGGCGTACTGGGAGACGTTGCCGAATCCCTGGAAACTTGCTGTGGTCTGCTCTGGCTTGATGTTCATCTCTTTAAGCGCTTCACGGACGGTGAACATGACGCCGTATCCCGTCGCCTCAGTTCTCCCCAGGGAGCCGCCCATGCCCACTGGTTTGCCTGTGATGACACCGGGATATTTCTGACCGTGGATAGTCTCGAACTCGTCGAGCATCCAGAGCATGTGCTGGCCGTTGGTCATCACGTCGGGCGCTGGCACATCCCTCAGGGGGGAGATGTCATGGGCAATCTGCCGCACCCAACCACGACAGATGGCTTCCTGCTCGCGCTGACTGAGGTTGTGGGGATCACAGATCACGCCGCCCTTGGAGCCGCCAAGCGGGATGTCCACCACGGCACATTTCCAGGTCATCCACATGGAGAGGGCGCGGACCGTGTCCACTGTCTCCTGGGGATGGAATCGAATGCCACCCTTGCCGGGGCCGCGAGCGTCGTTGTGCTGACAGCGGAAGCCCTTGAAAATCTTGTATGAACCATCATCCATGCGGACGGGGATGTTGAAATGATATTCTCTTGAAGGGCTGCGCAGAAGGTCTCTGGTCGCTTCATCCAGTTCAAGAATGTCAGCTACATGGTCAAATTGCTCTCTAGCCATCTCAAAGGGATTATACGCTGTGTTGGACATTTGGGATCTGTCTCCTTGTCAGTGGGCGGTGCCCGGTTTTCCCCGGAGGCCGGGGTGGTAATTTGCGGGGGCCTCGGGGCCTCCGGCCCCTGAGGTCGCATCTTCCGTGCCAAATTTCACAGTTTGGTTTATTAGTCTTAAAATTGCGACATATCAAATTGTTGCTGCGACTCGGTTTCTGAAATGAGACCCGAAGAGTCGCAATAACGATACTGCTAGAGGGAAAATGAGTCGCATAAACGCGACGGATTGATGGGGAGTGATCCCTACTCTTCTTCTTCCTCGAGCTTGAATGTGATGGAGATTGTCACCGTGGAGACAATGGGGTCGCCATACTGATCCCTGGCCGCTTTGAACCGTGCCTTGAGGGCAGCGTTCCGTGCGGTTCTGTCCAGGAGCGGGTGGAGCTTTTTCATGACTTCCACCTTTAAGACGGTCCCTTTTGTACCGATGGTGAGACGCAGGGTGACCTTCCCTTCGATGCCCAGGTGCTTTGCCGAGTCGGGATAGGAGATAACCGGAAACGAGACTCGCAGAGGCTTAACCTTTATATAGGGCTTGGGCCGTTCCACCTTTGTGGGTGCCACGGGAGCAACGGGGACGGGCATGATTGGAGTGACCGGCACATTGAGCTCCACGGGCCCGCTGGGGGGAAGAGTGGTGCCAGTGGTGCCATTGTTATCACTGCCTGGTCGATCAAGATCCACCGGGTCATCGGGCGATCGTCGCTGTACAAAGGAGCGCTGCTGCTTGAAGAAGGCGGCCATTCGAATTTTTCGCACGGTTTTTGCCTGCTTTGTGCGATAGCGGAGATGTCTGTTTGCCAGGGCACTTCGCAGCACAGGACGGATTTTCTTTGGTGGGGGTGGTTCTTCTTTAATCCGCGCCTTTTTTGATGCCTTGTGGACCTTGTTCACCGATGCGAAGCGCCTCACTGTGGAGGGGAGGTCCCGCACCACCGGTTCGGGCATGATGGAGATGAACCCGATGAAGAGGATGCCTGTGACGAAGGTTGCGCCGTAAATAAGTGCCTGGAGGAAAAAAGGCGTGACGATGGAGTCCCGCGAGAGGGAGACCCGGGGCCGGGGTTCCACCCGGAACGTGAGGCTCCATCCGGCCAGACCTGTGACATGACCCGAAGCTCCTTTGGGCAGGGAGACCCGGACTGTCTCTTTATCGGCTTTAACAACCTTCTCGCCGACGTGGGCGATCATCCCCGGTGCAAGGCGCATGATCCAGCCCTTTTTACTCCCGTTTGAGAAGAGCGGTACTCCCCAGGAGGCAGCACCGTTGTTGTTTTTTACGATGAGTCCCTGGCGTTTGGCATTTCTCAACTTCTCGGGAGTGAACTCCCAGGTGGGATCGGCTGGGCGGGGGAGAGGAAAGAGGATGGGGTAGAGGTGGCTGTCGCCGCATGAAAGGGATTTTCCGGGGGCTATCCAGCGGGTCGTGATGCCCTCACCGTGGAGTGTCACGGAGATGTCTATTCCAAGGATCTCTTTTCGCCCTTTCATGGTAGCGGTAATACCCCAATTTTTTTAAAATCGGTCGAAAAAATGTATTGGGAGCAGAAAAAAGGGGCCCCGGGAAGAAAAAAAATCACCTGGTCGCCGGGAATGAGGCTTTCTATTAAATTCAATAAAAATAGTAAGTTGTAATACAATTATTTAACTTTACAAGCCGCAAATTTCGCATATTGGCGAAAATTCTCGATGGAGCAGAAAATTGAATTGGAACTTGAACGCAAAACCGGGTATAGTAGTTTTAGATTAGAGATTGCCAATTTAGGCCAGTGTCTCAGTCGCTCCCATGTTCGTTGCCCCCCTGACGACATCGGGCGAAGAGATGCTGGCTTTTTTTTTGCCCCTTGCCTGAATGGTGTCATACTTGCCTAGAGGGTTTTTCCCATGGGTTCTCATGCCATAGTGCTTCTCACAATATTGATGCTCCCCCTGACGGCACGGGGTCAGACACCTGCTGAACCGTTTCGGGAGCAGCCCCTGGTGGAGATCATCTCCGAGGAACCCTCCACGGGAGAGTCGATCATCCCGGTTACGCGGTTCCGCGCGCGGGTGCTGGTGGGAGACGGAAAATATTCGCAGGGGACGGTGGTCTCCGTTGCATTTCCAGGGAGAAGGGTAGGCCGGTATGTCTCCACGGTCCCATCACGGCGGCTGCCTGCCGTGGGTGATACCGTGGGTGTTCTCATTACACCGGCGCCTCTGGTTATGGACTGGCATGTCTGGCGCGCCGGCCCCAAAGACCTCACGCTGGAGAGCGCCCCCGTGATTGCCATGACCGAGTCGGGGATTCCCCTCCATTGGCCTGTGCGCGGCATTCATATCAGCCCGGGGGAGGAGTGTCCGCAGGTGGTGATGGATGCGATCAACATAAGCCTGGCTCGCTGGATTCAGGGCGATGATCACTCCCTGATCCTGATCTCCGATGAACCGGGCCCCACAGAAATTGGCTATGTTACCCATGGGACCAATTATAATGTCATTAAATGCTTATACAATGAATGGAACTATGGAGACCACATCGACGGGCTCACAATTCTGACATATATCGATGATCCCGGATACAGCAGCGATGGCCTCATCATCGACGCCGATATTCTGCTGAATTTTAAGTCCGGGGGCTTCACCACGGATTCGACGGTGCTCCATGAGACCATTGCAGGTCACGAACTTGGTCATCTCATCGGCATGGAACACCCGTGCAATACAGCCGATGACTTCATCTCCAAAAACCTCCCGGGATGCACGGGAGAAGATCTTCCGGCCCTGAGCGCCGGGTCTATCATGTTCCCCTTCTCGACCTCCATGAATTATCAGCCCAATGAGGCCGATCTTGAAGGTGTCGCGTTGCTCTTTCCCCCTGATGATCCCCGTCCCGTAGAGAGGGTCGTCCTCGAAGATGAGGGCTGTGGGTGCTCTTCCCCGGGAAAGCGGCGGGGGGATCCCCGTGGGCTCTGGTTTGTTGTGCTGCTCTTAGTCTTTGGGCTTGGAAAGGCCGCCCATGGCCACTCCTAAAAGGGCCATGACAACATAAACAAGCAACTGAAAGCCGTGGAGTGCCACGATCGTGGCCTTCCCGTTCCCGTTGATTTGCTCCGCAGGAATGAAGAGCGCCAGACCAAGCA
>JAHJLU010000431.1 GCA_018821745.1 Myxococcota bacterium
ATATCGCCAAAGGTCTGGGAATCCCCATGGAGAAAATCGCGGCGTGGAATCTACTCTCCCCCTCAGCGGGCATTACTTACAACATGTATCTCCTTGTCTATCTGCCCGGGGGCAAAAAACCCCACCAGGCCCTGCTCTCTCTGGAACAGGTCCGCTTGATCCGCATAGACAGAGAGGCTTTCTTCGCCCACTATCTGAAAAAAAGCCACAAGGTTCGTATTGTTCACCGAGTGAGACGAGGTGACACACTGAAAAAGCTGGCCAGACGCTACGGGACTACCAGGCGTTTCATCCGCTCCCTGAACCGATATGCAAAAAAAGATGTCTCTCCCGGAGAAAACCTGATCATCTACGCAAAAAGCTCAACCGTCTCGAAATCCCAACGGAAAAAAATCTCTCCCGGGGAGAAAAAGCCCCTTCCGCGTATGAAACATCCCGGAAAAACAAAGCCCGCGATTCCCACTCTCCGTGGCCCCAAAAAAGTTCTTCACCAACAGGGGATGACCAAAAAACCAGGGAGCAAAGCCTCGTCCCTGAAAAGAATTCCCCACCGCACGGTGACTCCGTCTCTGGTAAGTTCAGGCATCACCGAAAATCTCACGTCAAAATTCCCCACAGATATCTCAAACCAGAAGGCTCTCGCGTGGAGAGGCAGCCCGGCGCCAAATACATCCAAAAAATCGAAGAAACGGCCACAGCCGGCAAGGTCCACGCCACCTCCCAAGAAGGCAAAGAAAGCAGCCGGACATGGAAAATAGTTTTCTGTGCGGCATCGATGAAGCAGGCAGGGGACCCGTCATAGGTCCCATGTATCTCGCCGGGGTCCGGTTCCGTTCCCCGGAGACATTGAAGGAACTTCAACTCGATGACTCAAAATCATATGGATCTGGCCTCAGGGCACAGCGGCAACGGGCATCACTGGCTCACGAAATAATGGCCAGGGCCGAGTTTCGCATAGTGGAGATTTCTGCAGCAAGAATTGACGCCTTTGTGTTGAGAAAGGGCGGGCTTAATCTCCTGGAGCAAATGACCGCAGCCATGATCATCCGGCTCCTTGGGCCTTCCATACCTGTCGCTGCCGATGGAGAGACCCTCTTCTCCCCCTTGAACAAGGAGTTCCCCTCCCTTGTGGCCGCCAACAAAGCCGATTCGCTTTTCCCCGCAGTATCCGCCGCCTCCATTCTGGCAAAACATGCCCGTGACCAATGGTTCCATCAATATCAGACGAGAATGCTCACGGCTTTTGGCCTGGAGGTTTCAGGGGGGGGATACGTAAACCATCGCACCGACAGCTTTATTGAAGCCTTTCAAAAAAAATACAGGTCCCCACCTCCGCATTTGAGAGTCTCATGGAAGCGAAAATCAAAAACCATGGATCTCCTCTTCGACTGACCTGCCTGCTTCTCGCCGGGCGAACACAGCACTCTTTTGTTGCTCTCTCCTCCCGACACGTTGCGCCGGGATCACAAAAGTGAAAAATTAAGTATTGAAATTTAAATATTGATCATTAAAATGTACGGACTGCTTTGACAAGGTAGGCAGAATAACCACCATTTTTTCTCTTTTGCCCCTTACGCAGGAGAAAGCAATACCGTGCAGTTCGTCCTCTGTTCCAATTGTTTCACCCCTTCCCAGAGCGGGATGTCCATATGCCCCAATTGCGGCGTAAACATCCAGGATCTGCCCAAAGTAGACGGCAACGAGCTCGAAGGGGCGGTCTTTGAGGACCGTTACCAGTTGGATAATTATCTCGATGAAGGTGCCATGGCGTGGGTATATAAAGGGATTCACATGGACCTTGGTTCCTCCGTGGCCATCAAGATCCTCAAGCCCACCTTCCAGGATAACGAAAACTTCCTGGCGCGGTTTAAAAAAGAGGCGATGGCGGCCTCAGCGCTCAATCATCCCAACATCCTGTCGGTCATAACCTCGGGAACCACGCCTTCGAAGATCACTTATATTATATCGGAATATATTCGCGGCACCTCCCTTGCCGGTCTGCTGCGCAATGAGGGAAAACTCCCCCTTGAGCGTGCGGTGCGCATCATCGCCCAAATCCTCTCCGCCCTCGATGAAGCCCACAGCAAAGGCATCATTCACCGGGATCTCAAACCGGAAAACGTCATGGTCACGACGCTCCGCAGCGGGGAAGATTTCACCAAACTGGTGGATTTTGGCATCGCAAAAGAGTCCCACTCCCAGGAGCCAAGACTCACAAAGCACGGAGAGTTGTTTGGCACCCCGGAATATATGGCCCCCGAGGTTATCCGTGGCAAAGAGGCCACCAACCTCTCCGACCTCTACGCCATGGGGATCATCACCTATGAACTTCTCACGGGAGATCTGCCGTTCAAGGGCGATGTTATCTTCGATATTCTCAAGGCTCATCTTGATGTGGAGCCCTTAAATATCACCAAGTTGTGTCCGGAAATTCCCATGGAAGTCGACTCTCTGGTCATGCAGGCCCTCTCCAAGGATCCGTCCCAGAGACCCCAGTCCGCCATAGAGTTTAAGCGAGCACTCCAGGATTACCTCAACCGTTCAAAGGGGCTGGAGAAATGCGGTTCCTGCGGCCACCTTATGGATTCAAGCCATAAATTCTGTCCAAACTGTGGCCAGAATACCCAGCGGATCACCAAGGACGCCATCCCCGCAATCCCCGTGTCAGACAAAGAGACTGCCTCCGGGGCCATCACCAAATCGCCGGAGGCGGCCAATAAAAAGATTGACCCAAGCGACCCGTCCAACTCACAGGTAACAGAGACCATCTCCCGTATCCTCTTCAACGAGAATGTACTGGAGCCCATGTTTGTGGCCAGAGAACGGGAGATTGATCTGATCACCTCTTTCCTTTACGGTGAGCGGATTGTTCTGGAGCTAAACGGCCCTCCTGGAATCGGGAAAACTTCTCTGGCCACCCATATCCTCAAGACCCAGATCAGCGCCCAGATAACAGGCTATTATGCTCAGGCTGATCCCACGCTCGCCTTGAGGCCCTGGTACCCCATTCGGAGTATCTTCAACCAGATTTTTCAACTGGAAGAGGGCTATACGTGCAAGGATATTGAGGCCTCTCTTGAAAATATCAACCTGGAAATTGATGATGTGCCCCATATCCTCAAGCTCATGGGATGTAAAAAAGATATCTCCCTTGAGCGAAATGTGGCTATCCGTGAAATCATCACCTCTGCCATCAGGGTGATTCTGGCCGTTTGCCGTGAACAACCCACCCTTCTGGTCTTCGACGACATCGACGAATACGACTATCCGTCCCGGTTTTTCATCGACAAGCTCATCGGGACCATCCAGAATTTCCCCATTAAGATAATGGTCACCTCGGAGAACACGTTCCTTGACCAGACACCATACTCCGACTGCATCATCTTGACCCGTCTGGATCAGAAAGATATCAATCCCCTGCTGGTCCAGCTCGCAACCAAAAGCTCCCAGTCGTGGCATGGCCTTGTGGATACCCTTCTTTACTCCTCAATGGGGCTCCCCATGCACATTGCCGAGGGCGCACATCTTCTCATTGAGGGGGGCTCCGAGGTCTCCTCCAACCTTGTGGATCTGGTCACACTCCGCATCAGAAGGCTTCCTGCCATCGGCATAAAAGTACTTCAAATGACAGCACTTTTTGGCAGGGAAGCGCCACTGGAGCTTATCTACGATTATCTCAACCACGATCCGCTGGTGCAAAAAACCCTTGAGGTTCTTTCAAAAAGAGGATTCATCACCCAGACCGACCCCTTCACTGTCAAGCTGCGGCACCCGCTGTTCGCCCAGGTACTCCCCTCCATGATGACCGGGGTCCTCAAGGTGGAGTATCATAGCTTCATCTTCAACTGGCTCCTCTCACACAACGGGAGTATTTACCAGTTGGCCCGGCACGTGCTGCTTGCCAACAAGCTGGACGAAGCCATGGAGTATCTCGAACTGGCCGGTGATTCCTACGAGACAGAGCTAGACGACTTCGGCGCCGCGACTTACTTCAGACACGCCTATGACATCGCAAAGATTCTCTCTCTCAAGGGTAACACGGATCAATTCTCGCGGGTCTCCATCAAGCTCGGTGACATTTTGCGCTTTACCGGCCAGTTTACCGAAGCAGAGAGTGTCCTGAAGGAGGGTCTGCTCTTCTCCGAGGGGAATCCGGACCAGGAAGCCAAAATCCTCAGTTCTCTGGCGCGACTGGCCTTTATCTCCACGGATGGGAGCCAGGAGAAAGCCACCACCCTCATCAACAGGGCCGCCAGAATTGCTAAAAACAGCACCGACAGTGCCACCCTGTATCGCGTCTTCTTCGATCTCGGCAGCATAGAAGGCGAGATGGGGCAATTTGATTCCGGAGCCAACAAGCTGCGGGAGGGCATCCAGTATGCTTCCCAGCAGGTCACGTCGGATCCCAAATTCTGGCGCCTCTTCCTGAAGTTGGCCGAGTTTGAATTCCATATCGGGCACGAAGATGACGCTATCCGTATCCTCATGGACGGTCTCTCCCTGATTGACGAATCCTTCGCCGATTTCAACCTGGCCAAGGGGAGAATTCACTTCCTCCTGGGTCAGTTCTTCTGCCACCTGTCAAAAGAGTACGACGCCATCCCCCATCTGGAAATGGCGTCCATGTATCTTCAGACAGTTGGCGACCGGAAAACCGCCGCCGAGGCGGCCCTGCTCATAGCTGAACGCAACCATAACGTTCAGGATAACCTCAAGCGTGCCGTATACCTCTCCATGCAGATCGGCTGGACCCAGGGCCTCGAAAAGGCCAGGGCACTCGGTGCAGACCAGTTTCTCAATTAATTTCCATTGATTGTTGATTATAGGGTACAGGGGCAACGAGGCGGACAGACCTTTTTGGCCAATCAGGGGGTGGAGGTCTGTCTCTTCAGGAAGCGCCGGGCCGAATCATACACCTCCCGGCACGCCTCCTCGTCCCCGTCGTTGCACATGCTCTGGCGCAGGTAGAGTTTTCTTCTGGCGCCCAGATTGCCCCCCGTGAGCAGGAATCTGCACGCTGAGAGTCCACCGTTCCGGCAGGCGAAGGTTGAGAGGCCCACATTCCCAGTGGCCACGGCCACCTCGGCACAGGAGGCGAAGTCTCCAAGGAGACAGGCATCCGCGTGGGAGAGAACAAGGCCGTGGGATTTCCCCGGAAGTTTGAGAAAAAACAACTTGTCCAGCATCCTTTTGCAATATTTCGAACCGCCCAGCGAGCATGCCAGATACTGAACAATAGGGTCAGATGATTTTTCAGCACCCGCGAGACAGGTCCCGATCTCTTCAAGAGCACAGGCCTCGAGAACCGGATCCTTCTTCAAACGGAGGCAGGCTGCCTGTCGTCCGAGCTTGCAGGAGAAACCCAGGGCTTGCTTGAGAACGCTCTCAAGCCCGGGATCCTCTTTTTGTTGAATCCAAGTGACCAGGTGATCACAGGAGGCAAGCTCTCCACTGCCACAGCGCCCCAGGAGAAAAACAACACCCCTGTTCACCCCTTTTTTCTGTCCCGATGACAGCATGCTGGCACCTTCCAGGAGGCATCCCTCGGGACGATCCATGGAACACAAGCGGTTGCCCACACAGGAGAGAAGAGCCACACCGTCTTTGCGGTTATCCTCCATGCATGACACAAAATGTTTCCATTTTGATTTGCCCAGCCCCACCACATGACGTTCGCAATCTTTTTGCGAGAGGGGGAGTGCATGTGCGCGGGCCATATGGACAAAAAGCGTGCAGGCGTCAGTCTGTCTAGACCGCATGATTCTGCGTTTCTTCAGCCCGTGGCGTTTATTCCACTCACTCAAAAGCAGGATCGTGCCGAAGATAACAGATAAAATAGCCACAAGGGCCCAAATCTCTTTGCGCATAAGAATCACCGATTGGTCGTATAGAGTGTTTTCCACGGCTCACGAATGTAAACAATGGACTGCTTCAGTGCTTTCTCCAGGGCTTCACACACGAGAATGAGCGAGAACTGGTCAGCCTCGCTCACTTCACCCAGCTCTTCCATGAGAGCTGGCACATCGAGGTGAGACAATGCATGGCGTATCTGCATTCCCTGGACAAGGCGAGCCGTGACGGAGGCACCGGCAAAAATAACGGCGTTTCCCTGTGCAGTGAACCAGCACGACTGGACCCGCCCCTCTTCAATAGTCAGATAGAAGGTCACCCAGTCTCCGTTGGCGGCCTCGTGTGTTCCGGTTGCGTGAGGTCGTTGCATTACCCCGAGATGGTGGGGGGAGAGGGCTTCCTGAGCAATTTTTACTCCGTAGAGATCAATAAGGTGCCGGGAGACTTCGGGCGATTCCATTCTCATTCTCCATAAGGACCGCAGCCCCACCGGCAGAGGTCACCAGGAAGCACAGTCACGAGGCCCGCTGGACACATCAAAGGTGCAGAGGGAGCATCATCTTTATAATACCTTTGCCTTGCAGTGCAAGCTGAACCTAATGACCGAGCCATTGCTTCACCATCTCCACCCGCACCTCCTGAGGTTCAGACACGCAATGCGGCATCAATCCATTTTTTTCACTATATCTGTCGTTTTTTTTGTTTTCTCCATAAATCGAAGGGATGATCCCATATCCGAAGAAAACCTCATCTCTTTATCGTTGTATTTACATCACTATTAATAGCAACCCTCATACTTGCAATCCCATTAACGGGCTTGGATCCGAAAAAAAATTTAATTTTTCTTTTCCCGTTTCCTCATTTTTCCTGCTCCTTGAACCGATCCAAATAATAAACAGGGAGAAAACACCCCGGAGCTGGTGTCAAGGGCAGAAGAAGAGACTCCGTCAAGGTTCCCGTGAGATTTTTAAGTGTTTTCTGCTAATTATTCGTTAAAACATATCGCTTAATGTTCTCATGCGTACATTTTATTTTTGTTTTGGTCATGTAATTATCCAATGAGAACATCCGGACACATTGAATAGATCTGATGTATTCCATTATTTTTCAATGTACTTATGGTTTTGGACAAATCACGAGATCGCCGGGCAATCGAACCATTTTCAGCAGGGATCCGGATGAATCTACCGGTCGGTGAAATCCCCTTGTCTTCTATGGCATTTTCATTTTCCTGTCGTATCGACCTTTGCAGATCGCTGTATTTCAAGCATCGGCGAGTGCAATTGACGAAGTATGTCAAGCTGATAATTCCCTTGACAGCACCTATCGCTATTTATTCATGCGTTATTATGTCAATGTTTTCAAACATCAAAGCCACATCAACAAAAATAACTTTTTTTTTGAGCCTTTCATATCGCGCTTCTCAACTCCAACCCCAATTTTCACAACACTATGGCATTGTTTTGCCAGTCTATTTTAGTGGCACCAAAATCCCGGGTTCCCTCGAATTCGACACCCCACAACTTTTTTTTCTGTCATTTTGCTGACCAGTATAATTTAAAGGCTCCAAAAAACACTTGTGACCATAGCCCCTTAAACAGGCTCGTATCGCAATTCGCAAATTTCCGTTGGATGGATTATTTCCGGTGGTTTGATTTTTATTCTCCCAGGGATGAAATAATAACCGAAGGAGAACTTCCCCATGAGATGGTTGGTCAGAACAGATAATGGCGACATCGCCAATTATAATCGTACCCTCATCGAAACGTCTATCGAAGAGGCACTCGCCGCGGCGGGTGAAGAGGGAGATGCACAGCAACTGGCTCTGCACGTGGAGACTGACCTTACCAACCGTTTCTTTCTGGGAGGAGATATCCCGCACACAGAGCGAATCAAGGACTCAGTTGTTGCGATTCTCCGTTTATACGACTTTCACGGTGCCTCCGAGCGATACCTGGGCAGCGCCGTCGATGAAGACCACCTTATTTTCATCGAAAACCTCATCACAGAGTATGTGGGCCAACGGGACTGGAGAGTCAACGAAAACTCCAACATGAACTACTCCCTGCAGGGTCTGAATTTCCACATCTCTTCATCAATTATCGCACGCTACTGGTTAAACTCCATTTATCCCGAGGATGTGAAAAATGCCCAGAATAATGGTGACATTCACATCCACGATCTGGGCACGCTCGGCCCCTACTGTGTTGGCTGGGATCTCCAGGAGCTCCTGCTCTCCGGCTTCGGCGGCGTCCCCAATAAAATCTCCTCATCCCCGGCCAAGCACTTTCGGGCTATTTTGGGGCAGGTGGTTAATTTTCTCTACACCCTGCAGGGTGAAGCAGCCGGCGCCCAGGCGTTCTCCAATTTTGACACTCTCCTGGCACCCTTTATCCGTTTCGACAAACTCAGTTACGGTGAAGTAAAACAGGCGCTCCAGGAATTCATCTTCAACCTCAACGTCCCTACCCGGGTCGGCTTTCAGGCGCCATTCACCAACATCACCATGGATTTGGCCCCTGCCCCTGTTTTGCAGGATTCGCCGGTGATCATCGGCGGACAACCCCAAGACATCACCTATGCCGATTTCCAGGCGGAGATGACCATGATCAACCGCGCCTTCGCAGAGCTCATGTCGGAAGGCGACGCACAGGGAAGGATCTTTACCTTCCCCATACCCACTTACAACATCCACAACAACTTCGATTTTGATGATCCCGACCTTATCCCCATCTGGGAGATGACCGGGAAATACGGCATCCCCTATTTCTCCAACTTCGTCAATTCCGACCTCAACCCCGATGATGTACGCTCCATGTGTTGCAGGCTCAGACTCGACACCAAGGAGCTCCGAAAGCGCGGGGGGGGCCTCTTCGGCGCCAATCCCCAGACTGGCTCCATCGGGGTGGTCACCATCAACATGCCCAGACTGGGGTATCTTGCGGAGAACGAAGAGGATTTCTTCCATCGTCTCGATGAAATGCTCGAGATTGCCCGATCCTCACTGGAGATCAAACGCAGTATTGTGGAGCAGTTGACGGATCAGGGGCTCTATCCCTACACTTCCGTATACCTCAAGTCTGTAAAACAGGCCTATGGGGTCTGGTGGGCCAACCATTTCTCCACCATCGGCATCATAGGAATGAATGAAGCGTGTGAGAATTTCCTTGGCATGCCCATTACCAACTCCCACGCAAAAAAATGGACCGAAAAGGTGCTTAACCACATTCGGCAACGCATGCAGGAATTCCAGGTCCAGACAGATAACTACTATAATCTGGAAGCCTCCCCCGCCGAAGGTGCCAGTCACCGATTGGCAAAAAAAGACAGGGAGCTTTTCGGTGATAATTTTGCGCAGGGTACCGACTCCGTGCAATACTACACCAACTCCGTTCACGTGCCAGCCTTTGAAGATATGGATGTGTTTGAATTATTGGAACATCAGGACAGTCTTCAGACGCTCTTTACCGGAGGAACCGTGGTTCATCTGTACCTCGGTGAGGCCATCACCGACCCTTCGGGGGTCAAGGAGTTGGTAAAAGCGGTGGTGAATCAGTTCCGGCTCCCCTACTTCAGTATCACCCCCACTTTTTCCATCTGCCCGATTCACGGGTATCTCCACGGCAAGCATTTTTACTGTCCCTTTGATCACTCCGATGAGGAGCTGCGATCCTTTGGAAAAGACAGGGAGCTTGACACAGGGGAAATCAGTCAATTGAACAATAGTGCATACAGGTTGCTCGAAAAAAAATAGGACAAACGAGG
>JAHJLU010000432.1 GCA_018821745.1 Myxococcota bacterium
CCTCCCCCAGACGTATCTTTTTAGGGGCTGCGGGAGACGCGGGGTCAAAGTACCAGGAACCGGCAAAGGCGCTGGGCCAGGCGTAGATCAGTTTCCCGCCGGCATCAATGGCGACGGTTCTGGAACCATTGTCCCACAGCACCAACGGAATGGGGAACTGTATCAGCGCCGGGACATCGGGGGCGATGTCACCATCGGCACTCAGATGCACCACCCGGGCGCGGCCGTTTTTCACATGATAGTTCAGGAGCGCACTCAGAAACAACGCCCGCTCCAGCGCCGTCCCGGCACGGTACTTCAGCAGATACTCCAGCGCCACAGGGACACGCGGCACGGCGAGTGTGCGAATACTTTCGTGGACGAGGGAGAGACATGCCCGTATCGTCTCGTCTGCACTGAGGGCGTTGACAATTTTCTCACGCTGGGAGGCAGGAATCATCCCGACGGTTTTGCTGGTCAAGAGGTATTGGCGGGAGGTGAGCGCTTTGCCCAGCTCTTTGAACCCGGGAAATGACGACACAACCAAGCGGGGCAACAGCCGGTTGACGCTGTTGATTGGCCCTCCCCTGCGCTGCATCAAGTCCCCAAGCCCCAATCCCGGCATCGAGTCACACTGTATTGATAGCCCACCGGCCGGGAGCCGGGTACTGCGGCATTTTTTCAGAGGATGGACAACCCCCGCACGCAAACCCATTCCAATGGAAAACTCCAGCTTTGTGACCGGTCGCGCCATGAGGAGCGGAAAACTCGCCTCAAAGGGCCAGGGCCTGGTTCCCACATCGTCCCGACGCCAGGACAGCTCGCTGCGGGTTCCCTTTTTTGCACCGATAAAAGAATACACGGTCTCCCTCAGGGTGGTCCCCAGGGGAATACGATCCATGTGGAACGGGGTGACCGTATTGATCGCTTCCGGGGGGACGACAAGTTTCCCGCCCTTGCCCGACCGGGTATGGGCACTCAGGAGCGTCAACTTCTGAAAGGCCTTATCCCAGCGCACCCGCGGGTCAAGCCAGGTGTCGAAGGCCAGCCGGGTTTGATAAACGGCGGAGCGGTAATAACGCTCGCTCACTTTTTGCGCCTTGTATTTCAGTTCGTGGCGCTGCAAGAAAATCCGAGAGTCGGGAACGGTCCGCGGGGCAGCCAGGGCGCTCCCAGCAACCACCACACCCAACACACCACAAAAAAACAGAAGACAACGCCTGGTCATCGTTTGCCTCCCTTGTATGAAACAAAATGGAGCTGTCGACGCAGTTTCTCCAGGGCATCAATCACTTTTTTATAACCCCCATAGTGGGACGGGGAGATTTCCCGACGCACAATGGTCAGTTCCAAGTGAAACCGGAGGGTGGATTTGACGACTGTGAATCCCCACTCCAGGGAGGCAGCATGACTCGTCACCGTTTTATTGGTGGGCAGGAGCGAGGTGAGGGCTGAGCCAAAGTTCATGGTCTCGTCAATGACGATCTTCTGATTACTCCGAAGCAGCAGCGGATGACTCCGCTTTTTACTCTTCGAGCAGTGCAAAAACCCCATCAGTGCCCCAAGATCAGGCAGGAGCTTCAGGGTCATGGGGGTGAAAAACAGCCCTCCTTGTGCAGGGATAATTCCCATGGGATCCGTGGCGGAAAACCTTATGGTCATGGGCTTTGTAAACACCAGCGGATCCGCGTGGGCAAACCCCGAAATGGAGGATCCGGCGGAGAGCCGCTTCAGGAGAGGTTGTGGAATACGCCCCCGCTCTCCCTGTGCCGTGCCACCAACCAGCCGACGCAGAGCGGTCTCTTTGTACCCTGCTCCGCCCAGTTGCACAGTGGTCCGCAGCGCAGTCCCGGACAAACGGCTTACAGCCTTTATATTCAGCATATTATCAGTGGGTTTGGAATGCGGAATCATGCGGAGTCTGTCGCCCCGTGGTGTCCCAACCACGTAATGCTGACCGCGCTCCGCCCAGGACCAGTTGTAGCGGGAGTAGGGAGCCCAGGTGGGATCGAGCATAGTGAAGGAGCCGTCCTTTTCCCGTAGGGCCACAACCGAGTGGTTGAACTGATCCGCCGGAATATTCTCCACACGGGCCCCGGCCATGGTCATGGCGGGATACACCTCGAACCCTGCCGCCCGGAGCATGGTCACCAGCATGGAGGCAATGTCCTTGCACACACCGGCCCGCTGACGAAACACCAGATCCCCGGAGTGCAAAGTGTAGCCTTCTTTGGAGCCATAACTGGAGAAACCTCGATACCGGATATTATTGGCGACCCATCGAGTGAGGCGGGCGACCTTCTCTTTTCTCGTTTTTGCTCCCCGTAGTAATGCCTTCACCTTTTTACTGATAGCCGGCGTCGTGGCGAACTGGGCCTTGTTCACGGAATAAAACCAGCGGCTTTTGGCGGCCCAGTCGGGAACGGTCGCGACCAGCACCTTGGGGAGGGAGTTGGAGGGAAAGGGCATCCGGGGCTCGTGCTTGAGGGCCCCAAGCCTGGAAACAGACCAGATGTACTGTGTATGCTTTTTACCGTAGGTAATGGAAGAGGCGATGGGGCCGTTGTACTCACCGGTCTGCAGCCGCATGGACGCGGGGATCCGCAGGATGTAGCGCTTTGTCTTTACGGGATAGGGCTCATCACCGAAGAGCACCTGATCATAGAAATGGCCCTTCATGGGAGGGACAAAGGAGGCATCATCCTTGAGATAGGCGATGAGAAAACCCTTCTTCCTCGTGACCAGCTCCAGCCGTTCCCCCACCGCGAGGGCCGGCAGGGTGAGGATTTTCATCCGGAACCGCCACAGGATCCAGCCCGCGGGCTGGGGCGCGTCGACAATCTTCAGCGGTAACAGAGAGCGCTTCCCAGAGAGAGTAATCCTGGTAGCCGAAAGAATATCGACCCGATTGGTGGCAGGGTCGACGTCAAACCGGTGGGTGGTCAGCGCCGCGGCGCCCGTGACGGTCATCACCCGGTACACTTTTTTCTCGAGGGTAGTGGAGGCCCCGCTGACTGCGACGGTGACCGTCAAACGGTGAGAGTCGATGACCGCATCGGCCTTCTTGACCGCTCCCTGGAACTGGGAGGAGGTCAGTGACCCACTGATAAGAAAAGGGAAATACAACAGAGACAGTAAAAGGGAGTTCATGCCGGTATCCTTCGGCGAAAGGTCATGAAAGTTCGGGATTATCGGGGGAACCGCGCTTGATCTTGTCGATGAGCGAGGAGAGGTGTTTGGATTTGGTCATGAATTGAATGCCCACCCCGATGCCGGGGATGGCATGGACCACTTCCCCGTCGAAGGTAACAAAGCGCTCGTCCGCCGTTGGAAGCGTGACAATCAGGATCATGGTTTTGGGCAGATCTTTTGTGAATTTCGTATAGACAAATATGCCCCCCAAACTGATATCTTTGGATTTTACATCAATGGGGTGCACCCAGCGCGGGTGATAAAGACTCACCGTGATCTCGGCTGTCAATCTCTCATACTCACGGGCATATTTACGATCTTCCATGATTCTCCCTCGGGACCGGGTTTAACTCCCATCGCATCGGGGCACCCGCGTGGGTGATTCGCTCAACCCCGGTGTGTCCGAAGTCAAGTCCGGGAGACGTTGTCCCTGTAGCCCAGTATGCTGACGAAGGGTTTGTTCAGCAAGGAATATTCCACAACAATGGTATCGGCATGCCGATCAATCATGGCGTTCAGAACATGGAGGGCTTCGCCAATCTTCAGACCCGCCTTGGTCAGATCAACTTCGAACCCTTCATCGGTCACGTTCTGGGCGGGGAGTTTCGCTAAAAACCGTTGAAAAATCTTACGGGTGCCAAGTTGTGTAATGTAATATCTTGCTGTGATAATCATGTTGATTCCTGCCGCGCTAAAGAGTTGATGAACCACAACCCTTCTAAAACCTTCCCATGGGAGCGCTGGATTCCTGCGCTATATTAAGGAAGTTGATCGCACGGAATGGGAGTTAACTATGAATCGGCGCCATTGTAAAGAGCTGAGATGCGAGAATAAATAAATCCCCCTCTCACGGTGCCTCCCACGACATAGTAACCCCTTCATCAGCCCTTTATTCAACACATCGGCAAATAATCCTTCCCTTCTGCTTTCATTTTTGTATGATATATGGGCACCTTAGCCAGACTGCTCCGGCAGGGGGCGATGATTCGTCGCCTCGGTTTTCATGGGGTTTTTATAGGGCTCCACATACCGACAGGTCGGTATGTGGGCACCGAAAGCAAGATTTGAACTGGCACGCAGTTCAACTCTTTGCAGGTAGGGTGCGGGGAATACGGCATGTTCGGTTGGTGGAGAAGAAGAAAAGAACGCAGGCAACTGACAGAGAAGCTTCTCTTTATCAACCGCAACATTGCCCCCCATTATCACTCCTTCCCCCTGAAAAAAGCGACGGGCGGCTACCGTACCATTGAGGCTCCCGTCGAGGAGCTCAAGGAGGCCCAGCGCCTTATTCTCAAGCGCTACTATTATGGTCTGGAATGCTCCACGGCAGCCCACGGCTTTGTCCGTGGGCGGTCCATCACCACCTGTGCCCGGCACCACTGTGATCGTCTGGTGGTAGTTGCCGTTGACATCAAAGATTTTTTTCCCTCCATCACCCGTGACATGGTTGAAAAAATCACCCGGGATATGGTCCCCGAGCTGGCCAAAAACAAGGAGCTGTTTGATCTCGTCCTTGGAGCCATCACTTCCAACGATGCCCTGCCCCAGGGATCCCCCGCCTCCCCGACCCTCAGCAATCTTGTCTTCAACGGGATCGATAATCAGCTCGTCTCCCTGGCGTGCGCCTTCAAAGCACGCTATTCCCGATACGCCGACGATCTTTTCTTCAGTTCCCGGTACAACAGAAACCTCCCCGGCATCATCTCCTCCGTGGAGCGCATTCTCAATGCCCATGGATTCTCAATCAACCGCAAGAAGGTCAGGGTCATGCGACGGGGCCAGCGCCAGGTAGTCGCGGGACTCATCGTCAACGGAAAGACCCCCGCCGTTGGTAGAGAGCAGCTCCGCTCCCTGAGGGCTGCAATCCATCTCCTGGAGAAGGAGCTCCAGGGAGCGGGCCCCCAATCTCCCTCAGTGGCCAAACTTATGGAGTCCATCCAGGGGAAAATTTCCTTCTTCCACATGGTCAATCCGCAATCCGTCCGACGGCTCGCGCGCACATTCAAGGCCATCTGCAGGCAGCAGGCGGCCAGATCTTCCTGATTGTTATTTCTTTGGTTTTTTAGGCAGCAGCGGGGTGATGGTGATGGTGGGATAGTCAGCCTTGGGGTTGGCCGCCACATGGACATGGAGGGGCATCGTTTTCTGGCTGCCCAGGAGCTCGTAGCGACAATCCAGCTCTTGCGGGCTAGTCCCCACGGTGTTTATCAGCGCCAAATCCACAAAATCTCCCACCAGCGGAGTGATCTTCTCCATAAGGGCGGGCAACTTCTCAAAGATCTTGAACCGCACCCAGAAGCTGTCGCACACAGGCATTCCCCACAGCCCTGCCAGCGTCACCTCATAGCGTCCCTTTTTGTGGGAGACCCACGTGATGCGATAGGTAAGCTTTTCACTGGTGCGATCCGTGACCACCGTAAGCCCGCAGAGCCGAGGGGACTGGTTTTCTTTGGAAATCGCGGAGAAGCCCGACACTTCCCGGAGCTTGTATCCCAGCTTTTTCAATGAGTCGTCAAGTTTTACCTGATTTTTAAAGATATTCTCCAGTGCCTCTCGGGCCTCCTCACTCTCGCAGGCGGGGAGTTTGTGCTTACAGGAGACCGTTGACATTGCAACTATTGCGAGGAGCGGGAGAATTTGACGAATCATAATCAGACGATATAGCCCAAATTGTGAAACATGTAAATCAGAGCGGCACATTATGTTGGCGCCCCGGGAGCTTCTCGGAGTATTATTCCTCCCGTGGCTCCAGAGGAGCCCAATGGAGGCTTTTCATGCGTCGGTTTTTCTTCTGGTTTTTCATGGTGACCCTCTTCTCCTGCTCAGGCGGCGACGAAGAGAACATCATCAATAACACCAACAATGTCAATAATACAAACAACATTAATAATTCAAACAACACCAACAATGTCACGACCACTACCGGTGAATGTTTTAAAGAGCTTCTGGCCCAGGCGCCCTTCTCCCCCAGAGCCGGACACACGGTGACCGCCGTTGGCGATTCGCTCTATCTGGTGGGGGGCTTTACCAACCACGACGGCACGGCAGTGGCACTCAACGATGTATGGAAAAGCGGGGACGGCCTCTCCTGGATCCAACTCCTGGAGACCGCACCCTTCGAGCCCCGAACCAGCCATTGTGCGGTCTCCTTTCAGGATCGGCTGTGGATCATGGGTGGCAACCGGGAGACCGATTACTATAATGATGTGTGGTCCTCACCCGACGGCATCACCTGGAATCTGGAGCGTGGGCCGCAGGATGCGGGTTTTTCCGACCGAAAAGGGTTCACCTGCCTGGTCTTTGATTCCCGAATCTTCATCCTTGGTGGAGTCGACTATGGTGGCCTGGCACAAGTGTGGTCCTCCGCCGACGGGAGCACCTGGACCCTTCACACGGATGCACCCTGGGCCGGGCGAGCCCACCATGTCTCATGGGTGGCCGACGGGCGCATGTGGGTGGCCGGGGGGCACGTCTACACCACGGAATACTACAATGATGTCTGGTCCTCTGCCGATAGTGAGTCATGGGTGCAGGAAGTCGAGGCTCTGCCTGTGGCCACCCTCTACGGACATAGTGCTTTTTACACCGGGGAGCGGGTTGTTATCACCGGGGGAAACGGAAATGAGGACGGGGTAATGGTGTCCCCCGACGGCCGGCTCTGGCAGGCACTCCCGGAGCGGATCTCCCGACGCTCCTATCACACCAGCACCTGGTTCAAGGGGCGGGGCTTTCTCTTTGGGGGATCCTATACGGAAAACATGGGCATTTACCTGAGAAACGACGTCTGGGCCACCTGCCAGACCAAATAGCAGCACCTTCCGCGTCCTCCCCCGGGGAATATCATGAAAAAGTAATTGATAACGCGTGGGGATCATTAACCAGAACTGAAACGGGGATTTCCAGGCGAGAGGCAAATCAGCGAAACGGGGTACTACATCCCAAAGAACTGCCCCACCACGCCGATGGTGGGGACAAAGGTGACGCCGGAATAGGAAGCTGAATAGTCAAACAGGCGGAACTTCCCGTAGTTCTGATAGTACACGGAGAGGGAGGCGATGACGTAGACGTATTTATAGCCCAGCTTGATGTTCACAAAGCCGCCAAAGGAATGGACCGCCTGATCCCCGCCGGGAACCGTGATCCCCATACTGGCCAGCGTATCGACGAAGAGGTCCTGGATGAGCCCCTCGTCGAGGCCCCACTTGAGCCGGGAGTAGTTATAGGCTGCCCCGAAACTCACACTGCCGAACTTCTCTTCGTTCCCCCACAGCGAATAACTGAAGGCGATGGGAATAAGGATGTCCTGCTTCTCGAACTTGTATCCGATGAGTTTCTGCAGCTTATCCAGGCCCGGGAGGGGGATCTCGAAGTCCTGCTGGGAGTACTGCACCCCAATGGATCCGAACCAGTGGGGCCCCAGGTTGATCCCCAGGAAATTGGGGCTCTGTTTGGTTGGCCCGGCAAACTGGAACCGCGTATCAAACACGTGGACACCGCTGTCCATTTTGTAGCCGATGTCGAACCGGTCCCACACGCCATAGCGCACATTGAAATCGAATCCCATCCCGATGGGATCCACAGAGTAAATGATCATTGCACGGATGAGTTTGTCGAGCTTCTGATCCTGGCTATCCAGTCGCCGGGTATTTTCGGCATGCATGGTTGTGAACAGCGCCCTTAGACTTTCCGTCCGTTCATCGATGCGAGCGACTTGCGCCTCG
>JAHJLU010000433.1 GCA_018821745.1 Myxococcota bacterium
TCCCCAGCACATCATGCTTGTGTAGTGTTCTGCCGAGCACGTAAAGGCCTGGCCCGTTGCAATATACCAGGGCTCCATAGTGCCTGTGCTGATAAGGACAGGGGTCGTCGCGCTAACGGTCGTACCATCTCCAATCTGTCCATAGGCATTGTTGCCCCAGCAATAAAGCTCACGGGCGTTAGTGGTCACGCACACCTGGCTGATACCGGTGCTGAATTGATAGACACCGGTGATCCCATCAACCTTTTGTGGTGTAAAGGATCCGATAAAGTTGCCCGTTCCAAGCTGGCCATAAGCGTTGGAACCCCAGCACCAGAGCTCTGATTGGTTGTCCCGGGCACAAACGGTACTCCCCCCGACGGAAACTGAATAAAAGGTTCTTCCCACGGGCATGTTGACGGGAACCGGGATGCCCGATGAGAGCACACCACTCCCTGCACCCAATTCTCCGGACAGACCACGCCCCCAGCACCAGGCATGGTTGAGATCATCGATGGCACAGACCGTAGCGGTCCCTGCTTCAATGTCCGTGAAGACACGGCCCGGTGGCATGAACACTGCGACTGGGGTGAGGCTGTCATGCAGACGCCCGTCGCCCAGCTGTCCGGCTGTGCCTTCGCCCCAGCAGAAAACATTTCCCGAGGTCCCAAGTGCGCAAGTGAAATCACCTCCGCAGGCAACCTTCTGCCATGTGACCCCGATACAAGCGGCAAAATCAAAGGAACAGGAATTACAGGAGAGGGTACCCCCCGAAAAGGAGAGACTGGAACAGGTGGTAAGTCCGAGGTTCGAGCCGTCGCAGGTCTCTGAAAAATCTGACTGAATAACGCTGTCGCCGCAAAAAGCACAGGCAGAGGTATCATAGGTGCATTCCCCCGAACATGAGAGGGAATTGCCGTTGGGGTAATATCCGAGATCTGTACAGCTCCAGTGGCCGTTCATTTCCGTCCCGTCGCATTCCTCTATTCCAGCTTCGATGGTCCCGTCGCCGCAGTAACCAAAGTTCTCACAGTCGCCAGCATCAAACTCACAGTTTTCAGTGCAGGACAACGCGCCGCCATAGTACCCGAGGTCCAGACAGGTGGTCCCGCCTAAATCGCTTCCCTCACACTCCTCACTCCCTTCAAGCGTTCCGTTCCCACATACATGGCAACTCTCATTACTGATCGTACAATCACTGAGGCAGGTCAGGGTCCCACCTGAGAAGCCATGAAGTTCGCAGTTTTCGTCTCCGAAGCTTTCGCCATCACACTCTTCATCAGCCTCTATGACGTCGTTTCCACAGGTGTAGCAGCCGGATGTGTCCAATCGACAATCGCTGTGGCAGGCGATAATCCCTTCCTCAAAACCTTGGGATGCACAGGTCCGACTGCCGACGTCGATACCATCACACTCTTCTCCCTGATCCGCTTGAATGATCCCGTCCCCACACTGACCTGTCGCCTCGCAGAGGCTCGTGTCATATGAACACTCAGAATCACAGAGCAACTGCCCACCGTGGTATCCCAGGGTCTGACATGTTTCCATGTTGAGTTCAGCGGAGTCACATTGCTCACCGAGATCAAGAACACCATCTCCGCAAGTATCGCCAGAAGAAGTCTCCCTGTCACACGCCATAACAAGTAAAGCGGAAAATACTATCTGATAGAGCCCTATTTTTTTCATGTTGAACACTCCCCATTTTGGTGATGGAACTATAGCACAAGAGGTGAACACTTGCCAGGGGTGTCTTTCGCTGTGTTTGTAGGGATGAGAAGAAATTCAGCAAGGGGAAAGGGCCAATCAAGCGGTCCTCTGTGCTTTTTGATGCCAATCCTTGATGGCCCTTGATTTGAAAAGTTCATGGAGAAACGCGGGCTCCTCCCCAAAGAGTGAGTTGATCCCCCCGGGCGGGGATTCCCCAAGGGCTCTGGGTCAAGCGAGGTTGGGCTTGACATGTGTCTATCCGGGGGGCCATAAATGGAGCGGTGCCCACCGTTGCGTTACCCTGTGTTGATTTCGCCCCGCTTCATCACGAGAGAACGAGTATTGTATGAAAACACCAGAGACTCCTCCCCGCGCGCTGGACGGCATCCCCGTGGCGTGCCACGGCTGCGTGGAAAACCAGACCCGCTCTGCCTGCCGATTCGCAGAACTCAATGAACCCCAAACGGAAACGATGGTAGCCATGGCCCGGGAGTTCATCCGCCAATCCGGCAGGGAGCATTGGACAACCCAGCACGTGGTGCGCCTCGTCGCCGACGCCATCCTCGATGAGCTCGGGGTCTCCCGGGATTTCGATATGTATGCCCGGGTGAAGCAGCGCTCCAACGACCTCGCCCTCGCCCACCTCGATGCATTCAAAAGAGAGACCGCCGCCAGCGCCTCGCCCTTTGCCACGGCGCTGCAGCTGGCGGCGGCGGGTAATATCATTGACTTCGGCGCAAAAAACCACGGCGCCCTGGACCTTGAGAAGGAGCTCCTCACCTTGAGCAGCACCCCTTTCGCGCGCTATGACCTCGCCCCCCTCAGGGAGGCCCTGGCCCATGGCAGGACCCTGCTCTACCTGTGTGACAACGCCGGGGAGATTGTCCTCGACACCCTCTTTATTGGGCAAATCAAGGCGGCGTATCCTCACCTCACCATCATCGCGGCCGTTCGTGACAAGCCCATCATCAATGACGCCACCCTCGCCGACGCCCGTTACGTTGGACTTACAGAGCTGGTGACCACCGTCTCCAGCGGCAGCGTCTACCCGGGCACCATCCTCTCCGAGGTCTCCCCCGAATTCATGCAACACTTCTCCGATGCCGACGTCATCATCTCCAAGGGGCAGGGCAATTTCGAGACCCTGCTCCCGGGCGCCGAGCCCAGGCTGTTCTTCCTGCTCCGCGTGAAATGTGACTACATGGCTGACCTGGCGGGGGTTGTCAAAGACCGCCTCATTCTCTTGCAGGGCAACTGAGACGCCCTGCCGATCCCAAAGAGTTATCATTGACCTCGCCATCCCCATTAAAACGGAGGGTCCGCCGTCATCAATGTTTTCCCCATGGCGTATAACTGGTCGCCGCCGTTCGTGGAGTCGGGGAGACTTGACTCCCGAAGTTACCACCCACCCGTGAGTGGACCACGACCCGCACAACCA
>JAHJLU010000434.1 GCA_018821745.1 Myxococcota bacterium
AGCTTCCCCCGAACTCGCAGCCCGAGGTATCAAACCGGCAGATGGAGTTACAGGCAAGCGCACCTGCCCCCAGCTCAAGATCCTCACAGGTGGTGCCGCCCAGAATGGAGCCATCACACTGCTCCCCGTACAACTGGTGGAGCACACCGTCCCCGCATCTCCCCGCTCCTTCGCACTCTGTCACGTCGAGTTGACACTCATCACTGCAGCCGATGGTGCCGCCATAATACCCCTGGCCAGTGCAGGTTGCCCCTCCCAGCGCGTCACCGTCACACTCTTCTCCCGTATCGATCACGCCGTCACCGCAGTCGTCACCGGTGACCGTCTCCTCCTTGCATCCCGCAAAAAGGGTGAACACTGCCAAAATAAGTACAACTCGTTTCATAACATCCTCCAGCGTCGTACACAGCCAGGTCCCGCCGTGGACAACCCGATTCATGACATCCAATGGAAGTAAGTGTACGCGAAAACCGACCCAAGTCAATGCAGGGGGACAGGAGCGGACGATGGCCAGCGGGAAATGTATCCGCCCGGGTCCACGGGGAATCCCAGTCCCACATCTGGAGCCCTTCCGGGAAAAGTCAGCTTGACTCGGGTAAAAAGGCACATTAAAACCCTTCTTTGCACCAGGGTTTTGCCCATCGTTTACCCACAACATTTTTCCCCGAACCCTTTTCAGGAAGGGGATACCACCCGGGCCCGGGCGCTGAAAAGCTTTTTTCTCGCCTCTGCGTCCCACGGAGTAATCGCCATGAGTGAAGATTTAAAAGCAAAAGTTGAAGCAGCCCTCGACAAGGTACGGCCGGCCCTGGCCAATGATGGCGGCGGCGTGGAGCTGGTTGACGTCACTGCTGAAGGTGAAGTTCAAGTGCGCCTGCAGGGTCACTGCTATGGATGTCCTTTCTCCCAGATGACCGTGAGAAATCTGGTGGAGAAGGTGGTGAAGCAGGAAGTTCCTGAAGTCACCGCCGTTGTAAATATCCGCTGAAGCTCCTGATTTTTCTTTTCTCTCTCGTGTTGACCCCGAGCGGACAACATATTATATTGGCACCACTGTCAGGAGGCTCAAATGAAGAAAAAATCTGTGGCACTGTTTTCCATGGCCATGTTTTTATTACTGACCGGGTGCGGCGATCCTTGCGAGAAGGCGCTCAATAAGGCCGAAAGTTGCTTTAAGAAACAAAAGGGCAAGGCAACAAAAGCCGAAGGCCCGCGGTTCACCCAGATCTGCAAGATGAACCGTGACAAATTCAAAAAGTGCTTGAAAATCAAAGACTGCGTGAAGTATCAGGCGTGCATTTCCAAAGCGGGAACCGACCCCAAGGCCCTCAAAGAATTCAATAAATTCAATATGCTCGCTCCGAAAAAAGTAGAAGCGAAGCCCGCAGATCCCGTGGCCCCTGCAGAGAAAGCGGATCCCATGGCAGCAGAGACAAAACCCGCTGACCCCATGGCTGCAGACACAAAACCCGCAGATCCCATGGCGGCAGAGACAAAACCCGGGGATCCCATGGCCCCCGCGGACACAAAACCCGCTGACCCCATGAAATAGCCGTCACCACCCCCTGGATCCCATCGTGTCAAACACCCCATCACCCTTTGCGGGGCTCAAAGAGCTCCTGGAAAACGAAAATATCCTCGTGGTGTCCGATTATCCCCTGGGCAGGAACACTACCTATGGCCTTGGCGGAACTGCGGCACTGGCTGTGTTCCCCGAAAATCCGGACCAACTGGGCGCCGCGCTTGCGATGGTCGTGAGACAGGGCCTCACCCCCGATATTTTCGGCGGTGGCTCCAATGTCCTTGTGGCCGACTGTGGCAGCACCAGACCCACCATCGTCCTGAACCGCATGACACACATCGGGTTCAGCCAAGACCGCGTGTCAGCTGATGCGGGTGTTCCCTCATCGGCCATCGCGGCGGGCGCCCTGGCCCACAGCCTCACGGGCGCAGAGTTTCTCACGGATCTCCCCGGATCCATCGGCGGCGCCGCCTATATGAACGCCAGGGCCTTCGGCAGCGAGATGAGCCAAATCCTCGTCAGCGCCCGGGTGGTTGATCCCCTGGGAAATGTCAGCACCCTTGCGTTCACCCCTGCAGATTTTGCTTACAAGCGCTCTCCCTTCCGGGAAAAGGCGCTTATCGTCGCGCAGGTGACCCTTGCCCTCTCGGCGGGCGACGAAGCGACCATAGCCGCTGCCATGGAAGCCAACGCCGCCCACCGCCGGAAAAATGAAGAAGATAAATGGCCATCCTGCGGGTGTGTTTTCAAAAATCCCATGGCGTATGGCCAGTCAGCTGGTAAAATCATTGATGACCTCGGGCTCAAGGGCTTTGGCACCGACAACGCATGGGTCCACCGTCAGCACGCCAATTTTGTGGTCCACAACGGCAAAGCCTCTTCCACCGAAGTGCGGTGGGTCATGGAGCAGGTCCGCCAGCGCGTCCTCGATGAGCGGGGAGTAGCGCTTGAATTTGAAGTCGAATTTGAAGGAGACTGGGAGTCAACATGAACGGGTTTCGCACCCTCATCCCTCTGGGCACCCTCATCTTCCTGGCGCTCTGCCCCAATCCGGTGCAGGCGCAGGAAGAAAAAATGGGGATTCGATCCCGCTTCAGTTTTGCCTTTGGCGGCAATCTGGGATTCGGCGATCAGGCATCTGCGGGGATCATCGGAGGCGTCCGGTTCATGGGGGTCGCCGGGGCCGACATCGAGTACGACTTTAACCGCGTGGCCGAGACACCCCTCCCCACCAGCCGCAAAGTGAGTGATCTCCATTTTGTTCCCAACCTCAGGTTGGGCGGCACCGTCTATTTTTACCGGAAGAAACGATACGCCACCTTCGCCACCGGTGGACTGGGGATCGATCTGGGCACCTCCAACCGGGTGAATCTCTTCGCCGGGTCAGGCATCGAGATCACCTTCGTCAAGGATCGCATCACTCTGTGCATCTCACTCCGTTTTTATTTCCCGCGTCCCGTTGACGTGGAAAAACAACGGGAGCAGCTGCTCATGGAGGGGAAACCCTCACTCCCCGCCTACACCGATTACTATAACTTTGACACCTACCAACTCAACTTTGCGGTCAAGATAGTCTATTAGAATTTGACTATTTTTCCCCTTTCTGTAAGTATTTCCCCGTGAGGTAGTCAATGAGCAGAAAATACGACAAACCCGAACGTGCCCGGCGATACGCCAAAACTATCGCCTCCGACATTAAACTTTACAACATGAAAGCCCTGGAAAAGGCCCTCATGGAAGACAATGTCTTCGAGGCGCTCAGTGACCAGATCGAAGAGGGGCGCACTCACTTCAAAGAACGGGTCACTGCTGAAATCCTTGACCTGCAGATCTACGAGAAGGTCCTCGTTGATGTTCTCCTCTACGAAATGCGCCACGTCAAGGCCCCCATCTTCTGATCCCGTCGGTCCCTCTATCCCCTTCACTTCATAAGCAGCGTACAACCGTGGACAGTCCCGATATTTTTCTCTTATGCACCACCAGCGGTTCCCGCGTGGATGCCCATGTGGCCGAGTGCACCGGTGAGTCCCGCGAGCGGGTGAAAGAGGCCCTGATCCAGGGACTCCTCACGGTAAACGGCCGAATGGTCAAAGCCTCCTCCAGGGTCAAAAAGGGCGATGAGATATCGGGGACCCTTCCTCCCCTCCCCCTCTCCGAGGCAATCCCGGAGAAGCTCCCTCTGACCATTGTCTATCAGGATGAACACCTGCTGGTGGTCGACAAGAAGGCGGGAATGGTGGTCCACCCCGCGCCGGGACACGATCGGGGGACGCTGGTCAACGGCCTCCTGGGGCTGGGGGTTTTCGCGACGGAGCTGGGTGATTCGCGGCCCGGAATCGTCCACCGCATCGACAAGGACACCAGCGGGCTGCTGGTTGTCTCCCGCACCGTTGCCGCCCGGGAGGGGCTCGTGGAACAGTTCAAGGTCCACTCCATCAAGCGTCAGTACCTGGCCATTGTCTGCGGGATCGTCTCTCCCGCCGGGGGAACCTGGGACACGCTCCACGGGAGAAATCCCCACCACCGGCTGAAGTTCTCCTCCACCGTAAAGACCGGCAAGCGGGCTGTGACCCGCTACGAGACCGTGGAGACCTTCGGGAGCCTCGGGTCTCTCCTCCGTGTCACCCTCTCCACGGGCCGCACCCACCAGGTGCGCGTCCACTGCACCGATCACGGTCACCCCCTCATCGGCGACCCCCTCTATACCCGCCGCGGGTCCCCACCCGAGGTCACGGCGCTGGGAGAGAAACTGGGGCGCCAGGCCCTCCACGCCGCGCTGCTGGGTTTTGACCACCCCGTAACCGGCGAGTACCTTGAATTTTCCTCACGCCTGCCCGAGGACATGCAGCAGACCATCCTCGCGCTTCGAGAGCTAGCCCATGACTGAAATCCAGACCATCAGCGCTCCTGTCCTGAACCTGCCCGGCGTGGCCCACTGTTTCACCACACGCCTTGGTGGCAATTCCGCCCCCCCCTACCATCACGCCAACATGCATTTCCGCAAGGGTGGCAACCAGGCCGACGTCTTTGCCAACCGCGAGCTGGTACTCAAGGCGTTGGACCTGCCTCCCGGCAGCCTCAGACTCGTGGATCAGGTCCACGGCAGCCGGGTGGTGCTGGCCAACGGACTCTCCCTGGCCGAGACCGAGGTCATGGAGGCCGACGGCCTCGTCACCACCCACAGGGGCACCACGGTAGCCGTGTACGTGGCTGACTGTCTCCCGCTGCTCCTGTATGCTCCCGGTGGTGTTGCGGCCCTCCACGGTGGATGGCGCAGCGTGATCGCCGGCATTCTCCAGGAGGGGATCGCGCTGCTGGGGGAACAAACCGGCGCGAACCCCCGGGACTTCCACCTGGCCATCGGCCCGGGGATCGGTCCCTGCTGCTTTGAGGTAGGACCCGAGGTGACCTTACAATTCCGCGATCAGAACCTTGAAGAACACATCCTCTCCCTCCCGGGCAAGGAAAAGGAACACATCGATCTCCCCGGAGCCGTAAAGAGCCTGGCCCTCAGGGCGGGCCTCATGCCCACCAATATCTGGAGCAGCAACCTGTGCACCATGTGCCGCGATGATCTCTTTTACTCCTACAGGCGGCAGGGGTGGCCCACGGGACAGATGATGGGAATTATCGGACTGAACTGACGGTTTCATCGGGATGGGTCCAAACAGGCCCCACAGCGGCTACGGAGCTGAAAAGGCGGGGAAGGGTTTTTACACGGGCGGTGTTGGGAGTCCTTCCAAATTCCACGCAATTGGGGTACACTGCCCTCTCAACTTCGTCATTACAAGCAGGCTTGATCCATGAGTGCAGATAAAATTGAGAAAAAAGACAGCAAAAAGAAGGTGACCGACATCGAGCAGGGTCACGTTGTCATCGATGTGGCCAAGAAGCTCCTTCGAACCACCTGGGGCATGCGCATCGGGCTGGGAATCGTCGGCCTCCTGCTCTTCTTCATCGGTTACATCATCGGCAACTGGGGCACCTCGGAGCTGCGCGGCGAGGTCACCAATAAAAAGGGAGAGATCAATGATCTCCTTGCAGTTAACAAACGAATCTCCGATGAAAAGATGAAGCTCAACGGGCTGGTCACGGATCTAAAAATCAGGCTCTCCGATTCCAAATCCAAAATGCGCTTCTTAAAGCAGCGGGTCAAGATCCGAAAACCCCTCTACGACGCCCTGGAGATGTGGAAGACCAAAAACAAGACAGAGACCGAAGAGAAGCTCTACGCGGCCCTCATCAACCTCAAGAGCGAATCCTCGGGCTCCATGGGCCTCTCCAGATGGTTCTACGACACCGCTATCCGCAGACTCACCGCGTCAATCCAGCACATCAAAAACGGCTGTCCCTTCCCCGCCGACTCCAAATTGTCGGTGGAGGAAAAGGAAAAGGCGTGTCACTCGACCATCCTGATGACCATCGCACACGCCACAGAGATACTGCCGGCACCAAAAGAGTAATCCCATGCGCCGAACCCTCCCCGCACTTCTTCCAATCATCCTCGCGCTGTGGCTCGCTGCTCCCCAACCCGCCCACTCCTGGAAAGCCAAGCGCAACGAGTTCAACCCCGCCATGATCGCCCGCTACAAGGGCATGCTTTATAGCCGACCCGACGATGGGTTTGCCTTTCGCAAGCTCATGGGCCTCTATCAGACCTACTCCACCCTGGATCGGCTGATAATCGAATACCAGAATCAACTCAAGGGCCACCCGGACCATTACTCCCACAACGTGGTGCTGGGAAGAATATATCTCAAGATCGATCGTTTCACCGAGGCCAAGCAACACCTGGAGAAAGCCATAAAGAAGGACCAGAAGCGATTTGAGGCATACAAGAACCTGGGCATCCTGCATCTGAAAAAGGCCCGGTACGCCCTGGCCCGCACCAATCTGGATCTGGCCCTGAAAAATGTAACAAAAAACAAACAGATCCGTGAGCGGCTCCTGAGGGAGCTGGTGCGCATCAGTGTCCTCGGGGGCGATATCGACGGAGGTACAAAATATTTTGAGCTCCTGCTCAAGATCCGACCGGGGGATTTTTCCACCCGATGGTACTTCGCCGAGCTGCTGGCCAAGGGGATGCACTTCAAGAAGGCCAAGGCCCAGTACGATATCCTCTACAAGATGGTCTCGGGTGACACCCGGAGAAAAGTCCAGGTCATGAAGGCCCGGGGCATGCTCTTTGAGAAGATGGGCAAGGATAAGGACGCGGAGAAGACCTACTGGAAGGCCATGTCTCTCACGGCACACGGCCACTGGGTTCGTCGGGAACTGATCAACCGCCTGCTCTCCATTGCAAGGCGTCGTGACGCGCTGCCCCAGCTGCTCAAAGAGTTCCGCAAACGGTGGGGCAGCCCCTCAGGCTTCCAGTACAGCATGATCGCCAGGATTTACGGTGAGATCGGCCAGTTTGACAACGCCATCAAATACTACAGGCTGGCCATCCGCCGGGAGTCTTCCAATGTGGATTACCGCATCGAGCTCATCGCGCTGCTGGAGAAATCGGGAGCCAGCCCGCTGGAGATTATCGTCGAGCAGGAGCGCCTCATGCGATCGGCACCGGCCCAGCTCAAATATGCCGTGGAGCTTGCCGGCCGATACGAGAAGGCCGGGAAATCAAAAAAGGCCATGGCCCTGACCCGCTCTCTCCTGGCGCAGAACCCCACCGACGCCTCGTTGCTCCTGGCCATGGCAGACCTGTACGCCCAATGGAACAAGCCCACCGAGGTCATCAAAATGTATGAGAAGCTGGTGCGCCTGGAGCCCACGGATCCCGAGCACCGGATCAACCTCGGGCAGCAATACTGGGGACGCGGCAAACGCGATAAGGCCATGAAGAGCTGGCTGCATCTCATCAAGCCCGGCATGTTCCCCAAAAAAGACGAGGGATTCCACGCCCTTTCAACGGTCTTGACCGAGATCGGGAAATACCGTGAGGCACTCTCCTATCTCAAAAAGGCCATGGTCCTCGCACCCGACTCCCCCAAATACATGCTGCTTCACGGACAGATACTTATCAAAATGCGCCAACTGAGCGAGGCGGCAAAGGTCTTTGAGGAGACCCTCAGGATA
Source organism: Myxococcota bacterium (assembly GCA_018821745.1). GTDB lineage: Bacteria > Myxococcota_A > Polyangia > HGW-17 > HGW-17 > SZUA-580. The sequence goes on from JAHJLU010000434.1 coordinate 7,598, forward strand.
GCTGAGAAGCGACACGACGTGGTCATGTCCAAAAAAGTGAGGAAGCACCTCCTCACCCTGTGGCAGGAGCTCAGAGTGCTCAGCCGGGAGCTGGCCAAACGCAGGGCGCGCTGGCGACCCTCCAAAATCGACATGGGGATGTTCCTGGCCGAGGGGTACACCCTCATGGGCAAGTGGGCAGACGCCGAGAAAATTTTCCGGTCCATGCGCAAGCGCAAACCCGCGCTTTCAGAGCCTCTGCTTGGGCTTATCCGGCTCTATGAGAGTCTCGGCAAGTACCAGGGGCTTATCGCTCTCCTCAACGAAGCAATCAAGCTCATCCCCCACAGGGCCCAGGAGTTCTACGAGAGCCTCTCATCCACCTGGGCGCTCCTTGGTGATGACAAGCGGGCCCGGTATTACCTGAGCCTTGCCATCAAGAAGGGGGCCAAGGACTCCAAGGCATGGTCCAAGGCCGGAGAGCTGGCCATCAAACTCGAAGATTACAAGGGCGCCATCAAGGCATATAAAGAAGCCATCCGCCTTGATCCCTACGAGATGGACTACTACTTCTCCCTGGCTACCCTCTATCTGCAGACCGAGAAACCGGCGGAGGCGACCAGCGTCTACCACCAGATCATCTCCCGTGCCTCCGAGGACGAGCTCGTGGAGAAGGCCGCCCGCCACTCCATGGACATCGACGAGCTCTCGGGAAGCCTCGGCGCCCTGGAGCGGGTTATCTACCCCCTCTCCTTCGCCTACTCTCACCGTCCGGTGTTCAGCAAACTGTTGCTGCAGGTTTACCGGCGCTATGTCCCGGCTCTGGCCTACCTTCGTGATAACTCAAAAGATAAAAACACGGTCGCCTTCGCCCGCAACGAGATGAAGCGGCTCTCCACACGGGCCCTCAAACCCCTCCTGGAAGCTCTCACCTCCGATTCTCTTCAGGAAATGAACGAGGCCCGCTCCCTGCTGGCGACTCTGGGGAATCCCAACAGCGCCGTCCCCCTTATCCGCATGGCGAAACGGGTATGGGAGCGTGGGCTGACCCGGCTCGCAAAGAGCCCGGACAAAAACAAGTTCCTCTCCAGCGGGGAATTCTCCTTTGTCCGCAAATCCATTTATGTGGCCGCCACCATCGGCGACAAAAGCATCTACCGGGAGTTGAAGTTCTTCGCCGCCCAGAGCAGGGATGTCGGGGTCTCATTTCTCGGGCTCTGGGGAATCTCGCGGCTGGTCCCCAAAAGCGCCGAAGTGAGCAAGAGCCTCACCCACGCCAACAGCGTGGACCAGATCAAGCTGGCCTGCTACACACTCAGCACCGAGAAGTCATCCATGGCCAAAATCAAGGCCCTCATCGCCGACAGATCGAGGCGACTCGATATCCGCATCGCCTGCCTCAAGGCGGTCATCTTCAGGGGCAGCCACGAGCTCGGTGACCTGGTGAAGAGTCTGGCCATCAAAGGCTCCCGCTACGACATGCGCAGCGAAGCGGCGGCGCTGCTGCCCTTCACTCCAACGTCGAAAGATATCTCGCTGCTGGTGGAGAGGTACCTGGAGAGAGGCCAAAAAGCCAAACCCATCATGGCCCAGGGGCTGCTCCTGGCTGCAAAATCCCGAAGGTTCTCGGAGCTTCGCACCATGGACCACCCCGGTCTTGCCCTGGGAGGCACCGCCTTCGAGACCAGCTGGATGGCCCGCCTCATGAACCGAAGCCAGCTGCGCTCCATCCTGTACCCCACAACCGTGGCCGCCCGTGGGAAAAACGTCACCCTGTGGATGCCCCAGAACATCGGCTACTCTTCCTACCACAACAAGCCACTGGCTGCGGAGAATCCCCGCATCGTGCTGACGCCCCCTTCCCTGCCCCGTGGCAACTGCAGAAATATCAAGCAACTGGAGCTTGCCATCCTCAAAGGAGCGAAACAGACGCTCTCGTCAGACATTCACGCCATCTCCAATCTCCTGGAAATGTGGAATATGGATCTCTCCCTCGTGGGTTTCCATTCCCTGTGCACCGTTGCCCAGGCACGCTCCATGGGAAAATCTCTCTACACCGCAATGTTCCCGAAACTGCAGACACTGTTTCAGTCGGAATCCACCACAATCCGGGAAAAAATGTGGTTCCTGGCTATCATCACGGGCCGGAAATCCCTGGCCTCCTTCCTGGGCACTATACACTGGAAAGACAGCCGCTTTCGAGTGCTCAACGCCCTGATTCTCGGCGGATTTTCCCGAGTAAACGCCACCCTCGCGCAGCTGGTCAAACACACTGTCACCGTGGAGGAAAAGATCGCCGTGTTCAAACTGGTCACACGTGGCAAGCGCGCAGGTGCCGTTATCCGGGAAATCCTCGCGGATCCCGATGCTGTCAACGCTTCCATCGGCCTTGATCTGCTGAAGTACCGCCCCTTCAGTCCCGATCTGCTGCTGGTGGCCATGAAGCACACATCTATCACCGTGGCTCGCAAGGCCTACGCCCTGCTCAAGGCCAGGCATCCCAAAAGTGTGGGGCCACTGCTGGCCAGGCTTCCCGAATATCGCCGTAAAAAACTGTCCACCATCCCCAAGCCCCTGGACCAGGACTAATCCCCGGATGTTTCAACCGCAGGGTGCAAGGACGTGAGGCTGACCGCCATGACCCGACTGACCCGAGCCATCGGATTTATCTTCCTGCTGCTCATGCTCGTTCCCGTGTGGGCCTGTGACGACAACAACTACGTCAGTCAGGTAAATTCCGGGAATTTCAACAACTCCATCGGCTCTCCCGCTGAGGACGCCTGCAGTGCCTTTGATGGCGAGTTTCAGTTTGGTGTCTCCAGCTACGGCGGGGTTCGCAACTGGGCCCTCGACGCCATCTCCGACCTGGGAACACCCTTTCACTTTCTCTACATTTACATTCTCAACGGGGGCATGGACAACCCCGATGATTTTCGGGACTGGTACATCGTCCCCTTCCTCGATGACTGCAAAGAGTCGGGGGCGACCCCTGTGTTCTCCTTCTACCAGCTCCTGGATCTGGGCCGGGCCCACGGCTACTCGGGCAGCGAGCCCCAGGTGGTCCAGTCCTGCCTGGGGAACAGCGCCTGCATGTCGGATTACTTCTATAATTTTGTGTGGTTCCTTCAGGTCCTCGCCACTGAATACCCCAACGCCATCATCGACGTGGAGCCCGACTCATGGGGCTTCATGATGTGGGCCATGGGAGTTGAAGGCAACGACGACCCCGCCTCGGTGGAGGTAAAAGTCGATCAGAGCGGCTTCCCCGATGTCCGGGGGTTCTCCAACGACGCGGGAGGTCTGGGGAAAGCCCTCCTCGCCCTGCGCAACACCTACGCCCCCAATGTCCGCATGGGGTGGCACTCCTCCAATTTCCGGGTGGGAACGCGGCCCGAGGTGGTTGCATCATTTTTCGCCGCCATGGGCTCCTGGGACCTGCTGGTGAGCGAGCACTTTCACTTCGAGACCGACGAGGCGCTGTGGTGGGAACCCTGGGACGAAGAGCTCGTCACGCGGAACCTTGACTGGGCCGCTCACGTCACGGGCGAGGCGGGACTCCCCATGCTGCTGTGGCAGGTGCCCGTGGGCTCCTGGGATTTCCACCTGCTGGGCAGTTCCGACCGGTCCATGATTGACCGTTTGGTTGAATCGGGCATCGTGGGGGTGCTCTTCGAGCACCTCAATAACCATGGCGACGAGGATCCCGATGATTACCGCGCCGTGGGTGATTTCGGCACGGTCCCGCCCGTGGAGTCCACCGCCGGTGGCACCGCCGCCACCATGCGCGATCGGGTCACCGCCTGCGGCTCCTCCCCCGTCTCCCTGTCCCCCGACAGCATCTGCGACTGATCCCGCGACCCCCCGCCAGGATATTCCATTTACAGCCAGAATGAATGTCGTTGACAGAGGAAGGGGCTATTTCTGGGGGACGAAGATGAGGTTTTTGGTTTTAAAACCCAGTGCCTCGGCTCGTTTGAGAAACTTTGCTGTTATCTCCGGCGGGACCGTTGGCGTGCGGGACAGCAGCCATAGATAGGATGTATTGTCCCCGCTGACGAAGGCATAGCGATACTCCGGATCCAGGTCAAAGATCACATAGGAGCCATAGAACGGCCAAAAAAATGTCACCTTCAGATATCCCTCGGAGGAGGAATTCACAAAATAGGCCCGCCCCGTGGCATGTTTCCACCGCTTCCTGGACTGGGACCACCCGCGGTTTTTCACCGTGATGCCCTTGTCGGATCGCTCAGAGTACGTGGCAGTCACACGGGAGAGGCCCCGCTCAAAGGAATGATCCAGACGTGCTATCTCATACCAGGTGCCCAGATAACGCTTGGCATCAAATCCCCTGACGGGCTTGACCCCCCGCGGCATGCCCAGACATCCGGTACCCAGAAAAACAAAAATCGCCAATATCGGCAGGAGAAGTTTCATAATTGTGGAGGGCTCCTTTTGGGTTTATTTCCCCGAGGCTCTGCCCTTGAGGTAGGTGGCGAGGCGGTCCAGATCCTGGGCAAACTTTCTGATCCCCTCGGAGAGTTTCTCCACGGCCATGGCGTCCTGGTTGTGCATCCAGCGGAAGCTCTTCTCATCCAGGGATATTTTCTCCATGGGTGTGGATCTGGCGCCCTCGGGTGAGAGCTTGCGCGCCAGCGTCCCCTGTGCGTTTTGCAGCTCTCCCAGGAGATTCGGCGAGATGGTGAGGAGATCACACCCCGCCAGCTCGATGATCTCCCCCGTGTTCCGGAAGGAGGCCCCCATAATCTCGGTTTTGTAGCCGAAGGTCTTATAGTAATTGTATATTTTCGTCACCGAGTGGACCCCGGGATCATCCACGGCGGCGATGGCTGACACGCCACGGTCCTTTTTGTGCCAGTCGAGGATCCTCCCCACAAAAGGAGAGATGAGGGTCACGCCCGCCTCTGCACAGGCCACGGCCTGGGCAAAACTGAACAGGAGAGTCAGGTTGCAGTGGATCCCATCCCCCTCCAGTACTTTGGCCGCCCGGATCCCCTCCCAGGTGGCGGCGAGCTTAATGAGCACGCGCTCACGGCCCACACCACGTGCTTCAAACAGGGAGATGATCCTGCGGGCGGTCTCAATGGAGGCATCGGTGTCAAAGGAGAGGGTCGCGTCCACCTCAACGGAGACACGTCCTGTAACAATCTCCAGAATCTGCTCGCCGAAGAGCACGGACAGCTCTTCGATGACCGGCCGCAGACTCACCCCAGGGCCGCTCACGTCGATCCCGGTTGTTGCCAGCGCCTTGTCCACCAGGTGCTCATAGGCAGGCATCTGCGCCGCGGCATACAGGAGGGAGGGGTTGGTGGTGGAGTCCCGGGGGAGGTAGGTGCGAATGGAGTCGAAGTCTCCCGTGTCGGCTACTACCACGGTCATGCTGCGAAGTTGTTCCAGTATATTCATGATATTTCTCCTGGTCTTCTGTGGCTCCCGAAAACGGTCATAAGACCGAAGGGGCGCCTCAGTCAACCTGTTGTGTCCTCGCCAGGCTCCCCCGGGGGAAACCCGGATGGGGAGCAATGTTTTCAAAATGATCCCCCAGTGAGTGCTGCCGTGCCAGCTCCAGCCAGGGCTCCGGCAGGAATCGGCTCTCCACGTGGGTCAACTCCTTTGCCTCACCATCACCGCGAAGGGAGGTCAGGGGGAAGGAGATGCGCCTGGCCCACAGGAAATGTCCGGGGAAATCGGTGACCGGGTCGTCGTCGCGGCTGCCGTACACGTGATCCCCCACCAGGGGACACCCCAGAGAGGCCAGCTGCACTCTCACCTGATGCCGCCGGCCGAACCGGGTGATCACCCGGACCAGCGTCAGATTGTTCACCGCGGCAATGGGCTCCACCAGCGAAACAGCACGCTTGCCCCGCTCCCCGTCGCCGTTCTCCCAGCCGACCCGGTCCGCCGGACCCACGTCGGAGATGACCCTGCCCTCAATCCAGGAGCGCCCGGTGAGGCGCCCCTTGCACAGGGCCCAGTATTCCTTCTCAACGTGGTGGTTCATAAAATATTTCCGGTACTTGTCGTAGAGTTCCGGGTCGCGGGCCACTAAAATGAGGCCGCTGGTGTTGTTGTCGAGGCGGTTGACGATCCCCGCCTCCCTCTTGGGGCTTGCCCGCTCAATGATATCTGGCCAGGTGGCGGCGATGAAGCCCGCCGCCGTGGGTACATCGACGGGGGTGCGTGGCATGGTGGGCAGACCCGCGGGTTTGTCCAGGACCAAAAACCCCCCATGGTCAAAGCTCACTTCCAGCTGGGGCTGTTCACAGGGCGGGGGTGTCCACAGATCGCGCTCGACGGGCTCCTCAAGCAGCTCAACAAAGCACCCGGTGCGGATCCGCTCTCCCCACAATGCGGGGCGTCCATCCACCAGAACATTTTTTGTCTGAACAAAATATTTCCACTGGGAGCGTGTGATACCGCTGCGTTGAGACTGAAGAATTTTCTCGATGCGTTGCCCGTGGAGGGCGGCGTCGACGGTGAACTGCATGAATAACCCCCGAGGTGGCCAGGAAGAAGGGCTCCCTGGTCCGGCCCATTATAAGCATTATCCTGAAGGAGGGGGAAATATCAATGAAAGTTTGAAGGGACAAACTACTTACAAACGAGGAAAGCCCAGTTCCCTGAAGCGACAACACGCTCCAGGAAGTCTTGAATTTATTTTTACAGGAAAACAAGTTCGATGATGGAATTTTGCGGCGTGTATTTATCCTGCCTGACTCCATGTGGTGGCGCGTTTTTGGCATTGTGGTGGTTCTTCGGAAAAAGTATATTCTGTTAAGGAGATCCTATGACCGTTTTTCGTATTCTCGCCGTAGCCTTTATATCCTGTTTTGCTGCCAGTTGTGGATTGGCAGGTGGCCTCGCATGGGTTGATCATGGAAAAGACCGCAAGACGCCATGGAATTACAATACCATGGTCTCCCCCGCCTCCAGTGGCGATGTGGATAAACTGAGGGAGCTCCTGAAAAAAAAGGAGGCGCGTATCAACATTGATTTGGTAAGTGACTGGGGAGGAGCCCCTCTGCATTTTGCAGCTGCGGCAGGCCATCTTGAGGTTGTGAAACTGCTTTTAGAACATAAAGCATCACTGTCTGTAAAAAACAAACATGGCATGACGCCTCTGCACTGTGCACTTGAAGCCGGCAGATTGAGCGTTGCACTGTTACTTATTGAAGCGGGTTCTCCACTCACAGTTGAAGATAATAGAAGCAGAACGCCTTTGCTGCTAGCAACCTATCTGGGTGATAGTGCGATATTAGGAAAAATCCTCCCCAAGGAGCCGCGCTGCAGGAAAAAGTGGTGTCCACTCCATGTTGCAGCGGCGCTTGGATACACGGAGGCTGCTGCCATGCTTGTAAAGGCAGGCCACCCGGTGAATGTCCCTGCACCGGACAATGGGTGGACGCCGCTCCATCTTGCCGCTTCATTCGGGAGAATATCCATCGTCAAGTACCTGGTTGCCTTGAAAGCCAATGTAAACGCCGTATCTGCCACAGGCGTCACCCCTTTGCACTGCGCCGCATCCAAAGGGCACGGTGCGGTGGTAAGATTGCTCATTGGCGCGGGTGCAAAAAATGAGGCCGTGACTCATGCGGGGGAGACACCACTTCACCTGGCTGCTCGAGAGGGTTCGGCTGGTGCTGTTAAGGAGTTGCTCGCGGCAAAGAGCGCTCTATGCACTAACAAAAAGGGCCAGACTCCCATTGATGTCGCGAAGTTGGCAGGTCACCCAAATATTGAAAAGGCGCTCACCTTTTATAACGGTGGAAGTGGTGACAACGCGTTGAAAATTCTCGATGCCCCTCTCTCCCGGTCAACTATCCCCCAGAAAAATTATTCCATGGCCTCCGACCTGCACAACGCGGTCTCAGCCAAAAACCTGAAACGCATCATTGAGCTGCTGGTTCTCTCCAATGAGCTTCTTGAACGCAAATATAAATATGGAGGCCCCCCTCTCCTGGGTGCCGTAGAGAAGAATCATGTGATCAT
>JAHJLU010000435.1 GCA_018821745.1 Myxococcota bacterium
ATCTGGGCTGTTTGGATAAATGCAACCGGGATTTTGTGCATTTGCCCCGGTTTTGTCCGTGACAGCATTCTTCTCGTGCTGCAGGGAGAGTACCCTGGAAAGTTCGGAAATTGTGTGCGAGCCTCATGGGGCGAGAGTAATCGAAAGGTTAGCCTATGGCATTATAAGAAAAAGAATAACAATGATATGAAAGAATATGTCTGCATATTTATTTTTACTATTGACAAATGATTGAACTGGGGCAAACTATTTTTGTTACTAAAGAAAAGGCTGTCGCTTTTTCCCAACGGCGCTCCCCCTGCGAGCAAGGTGAGGGGAGACGCTAAAATGTATGGGGTTTTCCCCGGGAGGTCGTCATGAGAAAATATCTGCCTATCCTTATCTCTTTACTGGTCTTGAGTTTCACCGGGTGCTCCGTCGCGGGAGACGACTCAGGATATGACGCCAACAATGGCAACAATCTGTACAACAACGTCAATAACGTCAACAACGTCAACAACTGGAACAACAACGTCAATAATACCACTAACGTCAACAATACCAACAACGTCAATAACACCAGTACCACCAATAATGTCAACAACACCAACAATGTGAACAATCTCACGCCTGAAGAGCTCCAGGAGCTCCTGTGTCTGGACGCCACCAGCGTAGACACCACCTTCTTCATGAGCGCCGACGACTCCGGGTCCCAGGCTCAGCCAGTCTACGCCCGGCATCTCATCGAAACGGGCATCTCCAATACTTTCTATGCGGCTCCCCGTGAGTATGAGTTCCTCAACTACTACACCTTCAGTTACGAACCGGCACCCATGGGCGAGCTGGCCCTGCGCCCCGAGCTTAAATACGACGCCATGACCGGTGAGTACAACCTGCTGGTGGGTGTGGTCTCCCACCATATCCCCATCACCCAGCGCCGACCCTTCAACTTCACCTTCAGCGTGGACACCTCGGGCTCCATGTCCGGTGACGCCATGAATAACGTGAGGCACACGCTGCGTGCCATTGCCGCCCAGATGCGCGAGGGGGACATTGTCTCCATGGTCAACTGGTCCACCTCCCAGAGTTATCCCCTGGACGGTCACATCATCTCCGGTCCCAACGATCCGACCTTCGTCAGCGCCATCAATAACCTGATTCCCGGCGGCGGGACCGATCTCCACGCCGGTCTCGCGGCTGCCTACCAGCTGGCCCATGAGAATTACATGCTGGAGGGAGTGAACCGTGTCTTCCTGCTCAGTGACGGCGGCGCCAATGTTGGCGTCACCGATGCGGCGCTCATCGCTCAGGAGACCGAGCTTGAGGAGGGGGACGGTATCTTCATGATCGGCGTGGGGACCGCCACATCATACTATTACCACGAGCTCATGGACACGGTGACGGATCTGGGCAAAGGCGCCTATGTCTATATCCCCGACCAGAGTGAAGCTGAAAAGATGTTCAGCGCCGACCGCATCCTCTCCAACGTTGAGGTGGCAGCCCTGGACGTGCGGCTTCAGGTCACCTTCCCCCCTATGTTCATCATCTCCGAATTCCACGGTGAGCAGATCTCCGTGAACCCCGAGGATGTGAAGAAGCAGCACCTGGCCCCCAACGATGCCATGCTCTACCACAGCAACCTGCTCTATTGCGCCGATGACTCCGAGGACGACGGGGCCTCCTTCACCTTCCGCGTGACCTGGACCGATCCCTCCACCCACATGCCCATGGAGGCCAACCTGGAGATGACCCTCTCCCAGATGCTCACCGGTGGCACCGCACACCTGGAGAAGGCCACAATTCTGGTGGAATACGCCCGCCTCATCTCCAACGCGGATAATTTGACCGCGACCGCCTGGGGGGAAGTGCGCACCGCCCTCATGGGTCGCATGAACGCCTACAACGAGCTGGTGGAAGACGCGGACATCATCGAAGTCCTCAATGTCCTCTCCTCTGTCCATTATTAACCGCCGACTCAGTACCCTCCTCCTCTTTGAAAGCCGGGCAGTGCCCGTGTGAATCCCAAAAACCCCCTTACTGACCCAGAATCATGTTCCTCTGATAGTGAGAGAGTGTGCCACCCCGCTGTCATGGGAATAGACCACGGGCTTTCATGAATCCGGCTCCCGGTCCAACCCGCGGTTGGAACTCCACCTTTGCCTCAGACGCGTAAATGCGCTATAACAGCGCAATGAAAGTTCCCAAAAGACTCCAGCCCATGGTCGATGACGGGCTGGTGGATGAAGTCGTCAGCCAGTTAATGGGCGGTAAAGAGGCCTCTGTTTATGTGGTCAGGGTTGGGCACGAGTTTCTCTGTGCCAAGGTATACAAAGAGGCTGACCAGCGAAGTTTCAAGCACGCCGCTCAATATCAGGAGGGCCGTGGGGGCCGGAACTCCCGCCGGAACAGAGCCATCGAGAAGGGGTCCAAGTATGGGCGCGCGGAGCAGGAGGAGGCATGGCAGACCGCGGAGGTCGACGCGCTCTATCGCCTCGCCAACGCAGGTGTGCGTGTCCCCGAGCCCGTCGCCTGTGTCCACGGGGTGCTCCTCATGGAGCTCATCACAGACCATGAAGGGTACGCGGCTCCCAGGCTCAACGACGTCACCTTCTCCAGGAAACAGGCGCTGGAGGACCACTCTTTCCTCATGCACAACGTCATGCGGATGTTGTGTGCGGGTCTGGTGCACGGGGACCTGTCGGAGTTTAACGTACTCCTCGACGCCAAGGGCCCTGTGATCATCGACCTCCCCCAGGCTGTGGACGCGGCGGCCAACAACCAGTCCCGCACCATGCTGGTGCGCGATATCAATAATATCACCAACTATTACGCACGCTTTGCGCCGGAGCTCAGGAGCACCCGGTACGCCCAGGAGATCTGGGGCCTCTATGAAAAGGGCGAGCTGCAGGCCGAGACCATCCTCACGGGCAAGTGGAAGAGCGCCAAAAAGGTCGCCAATGTCAAAGGAGTCCTGCGCGAAATCCACGACGCAAAAAAAGAAGAGGAGCATCGGCAGGCGCGGAACAACCCCGAGACCCACGGGACCACTACTCCCGTGAAACGCAGCCGTGGGGGAAACCGCAGACACCGCCGCTGAACATCAATTCCCCGAAGGGCATCTGGCAGAACCCTGCTTATACTGCCCAAAGGGGCAACAGCACCGCGTTATGAGCAGCCCAGAAAAGATGTCGTGAATTCTCAGGGCCATGGGAGCGAACCATGGTAGTGCCGGAGCAAATCCCCGGCGGTCAAATCCATGAAATTCGCTCTTTAAATTCCTGGTTTTGTCGCTATATTATCAAGGTGGAGTTAAATCATGAAAACTGCAATTGTATGTGTGATGTTCACCTGTCTTCTTGCCGCGGGTTGTCGTGAAACCGCTGAAGAGATTACCCTTGCCGGTGTGTTTCCCTTTGCCGACAACACCCCAGAGGCACAGGGCGTGTTCGATTTTCTCAATGACGGGGGGACCACCTTCGAGCTGCTCGATATTGACGTGGACCTTGATCGCCGCGCCGCAGAGAACATCGTCGCCCACCGCAACGGCCCCGACGGTATCTTCGGGACCCCCGATGATGATCCCTTCGGCAGCGTGGACGAGCTCGACGGTGTCGCCTATGTGGGTCCCTCGGCCATTGAAAAAATCTACCAGTTCGCCCAGGACAACGGCTGGATCTCTATCTCCGCCGATATTCTGGGGACCTTCGACGGAGTGCAGTTTACCTTCAGCGAAGCCGAGGCCGTGCTCTCCCTGGTGAATACCGCAGATCTGGAGATCCTCGATGTGGATGTGGCCCTGGACGCCAGAGCGGCCAACGCTATCATCGCCAATCGTCCTGTGACTTCTATTGCGGTGCTCGCCGAGCTCTCCTACGTTGGACAGAGCGCTCTGGAGAAGCTCAAATATTATGCCAAAGCCAACGGCTATCCCCTTGAGGTCAACCACGATCCCGTGCAGACCACCGTCACGGCTCTCCAGACAGAGGCCGCGGAAAATGGTACCGCCTCTACTCTCTTCGAGCAGCAGGTCACCGTGAGCCGCGCCGTTGTCACCTCGGTACCCTCTGTGTCGGGTACGGGCAACACATGGTTCACCATCGCCGATCCGCAGGCGGGCAGCGTTGAACAGCTCAAGGTCTATATCGCATCCAGCGGGGGATTCGAACTCTCCTCACTCTCGATCCACGATGAGGTCACCCTCACGGGGACCTTCACCGCATACAACAGCGAGTTCGAGATCCTCCTGGACGCCACCGAGGGCCACCACTATGATCTGCTCAAAAACGGCCTCTCCTACAACTACTACCAGACCATCCTCTCTGCCTGGGCCACCACCAGAGACAACCCCGAGGGGGCGGTATTCATGGAGGCATCCTTCGGGTATAACTACATGATCCCCCTGCCGCTCTTTATGGATCATCCCGCCTTTGACGG
>JAHJLU010000436.1 GCA_018821745.1 Myxococcota bacterium
CCCATCGGGCGATGTTTTGCCCTCATCACCGAGGAGGGGGAGCGCACCTTTGCGATCAACACAGGCCACATGAACCAACTGAGACCGGAGTCCATCCCGGCCAAGGTCTTCCATGGCGCGGCGGCGCTGGTGATAACCGCTTATCTCATCCGGTGCAGCGAGGGGGATCCCATGCCCGCGGCCACCATGAGGGCCATTGAGCTGGCAAGGGAATACAATGTCCCCGTGGTCCTCACCCTGGGGACCCGCACGGTCATCGAACAGGATCCTCCCTTCTGGCAGAAATTTCTCAAGGACCACGTTTCGGTGGTTGCCATGAACGAGGAGGAAGCCGAGGCCCTGACGGGGATTGCGGATCCGCTTCTGGCCGTGAACCGCGCCCTGGACTGGGTGGATCTGGCCCTCTGTACAACGGGGCCTTCAGGGCTGTACATGGGAGGGTACTCCGAAGACGAGGCCAAGCGCAAGACCCGCCTGCCCCTCCTCCCCGGCACCATCCCCGAGTTCAATATGTATGAGTTTTCTCGCCCCATGCGGCGTGAGGACTGCACCACTCCCATCCGGGTCTTTTCCCACATCGCCCCCTACATGGGCGGCCCCGAGCGGATCAAGAACACCAACGGTGCGGGGGATGGAGCCCTGAGCGCCCTGCTGCATGACATGAGCGCCAACCGCTATCATCGGGATCTTGTCCCCAATTCGGTGAAACACCGGTACAGTTATCTTACCTACTCCTCTTTCTCCCAGGTCTGCAAATACGCAAACCGTGTGAGCTACGAGGTTCTGGCCCAGCACTCTCCCAGACTCTCCCGGGGTCTCCCGGAGCGGGAAGACAGCCTCGAAGAGGTCTACTGGGAGCGCTGACCTTCCCGCAATAAAAGAATTTCAACCGGGTGGGTATTTGAGCTGGACATCCATGGTCTCGGGGGCCACCGCACGGATTTTTTCCATGGAGAGTTTTTTCAACTGTTTTTTGTTGGCCGCGTCGATCTTCACCACGGCGTCCCGGGGGATCTGGGAGAGGCGATGGCGGATTTGGCTGTAGAGCAACTCCTCGGATTCCCCCGACGACGTGAGAGAGATCCGAACCATGGGGCGTGAAGAGAGGGGAACAAATTCATGAGTCATCGTCCCCGCCGAAGGATCGATATCCAGGAGGAAGTACCCCTTTGTCTCGTCGATCTCGGCAAAGGAAGTGCGCTCCGTGGACCCCGGTATGTACACGGGCACACCGCCCCGGGATTCAAACACCTGCATACGATGCACATGGCCGCACAGGACCCCTCTCCAGGGCGATGTCAGAGAACCTGAGGGGATAATATCCTTTGCACGCCGGAACTGGTACCCCGTGGGTCCAACGGCGGCGCCTTCAATGAGCTGGTGAATACACAGGAGAGGGAAGGCATCGGGCCGCAGCTGCGCTGCGAGGCCCGCAGTGATTGGGTCATAGCCCGACTCCACATCGCGGACAAAGGGGAAACCCGCCAGGTCGATTGCTGCCTCACCCTTGTCAAAGTGAAAAACCCGCGGGGTGTCAAAAATTTGAATATTGGGATGGTTCAACCAGATGGAGGGAGGAAGGACACTGCGCTCATGGTTTCCCGGCACAATGTACAGGGGGACCCCTTTCCCCGCGAAGGCCAGGAGCCGATCGTAGACCATATCGATTATGTGGCCCGGCACCTTGCTACGGAAAAAAAGGTCGCCTCCGTGAACCACCAGATCGACATTCAACTCTGGGACGTTTTGGAGGACCGTGTCAAAGTTGTCGAAAAAATCCATGCCCCGTCGATTTCGGTCGATTCGGGGTTTGATCGGATAATCATATCCGAGATGGCTGTCAGAGAAGAAAAGCAGACGGACCATGGGGTAAAAAATACTAAAGTCCCGCCATAAGGAAAAGCAGCAAATTGCCGGATGCGACTTTTTTGTGGTGCCACGGTGACCCGGGCGCCAGCCATGGAAGTGCCCCAAAAGAATGCTTTGACAATTTTTCTGGGACAACGTATTTATTGGCTAATCATTACATTTACATATTCGATTTGCGAATAGGAAAGAGGACGTCATGGGATTTTTTGATTTTTTGTTTGGCTCAAAGAAAGATGAGACCCCCGAGAAGACCGAAACAGTTGAAAAGCCTGAAGCACCAAAGGTTGAGGCAGCTGCAGAGCCCAAGCCCGAGAAAGTAAAAGAGACCGACGAAGAGAAGGAAGCCCGCAAGGCAGCCAAAAAAGAAGCCGAGCGCCAGTACACCCAGGATCTGGTCGACAAGGCCCACGCCGACGTTCAGGCCAAACAGGCCCAGGCTCTGGCCGCGGATCCCTCCCTCACGGAGCCCTTTGAGGGAGTCACCTGCGAAGGCTGGGCCCAGGCCGCTTCCACCATGATCTCCGTTCAGGATCTGGAGAAACAGACCCAGGCCCTGGCTCAAATGGGCATGGACCGGGCGAAATACGATCGCGTCAACGCCGAGTTCACAGCCCGCATGCAGCGGGACATGACCGGGGCGCTGGCGACCATTTATGGCAACGCCTTCGCCAAGGCACAGAGCGTCCAGGCCGACGGCCCAGAGCCTGTAAGCTTTGAGAAATATGGCGAGATCGCCGGAGCCCAGGCCGCCTGGGGCGAGACCGGAGCCGATGTTAACATGAAGCTCAAAGAGGTCTTCGACCTCACCGCACTCGATATCTCCAACTACGGCTCCTACTGGATGACCAAATTCATGGCGGATTACCAATTGGCGGAGAAACACGCAAAACTTATGGAAAAATA
>JAHJLU010000039.1 GCA_018821745.1 Myxococcota bacterium
TCGGAATTTCTCAACCTTGCGGCGCTTCTCAGGGTTTTTGATTCGGGACCGGGCGATCTCGTAGAGTCTCCGTGAATTCTCCAGGATGAGGGGATTGCCGGAGTTGGGGATTTTGGAGAGCCACAGATTCTGGATGCTGTGGGCAAGCCCCGGGGAGGGGATGCTCTTGTTCATGTGGGTGATTTCGTTGAGATAGTGGTTGTGCTCATTGAGGACCGCCATCATTGCCTCAAACCGTTCCCAGTTGAACTTCTGCCCCAGGACGCCTTCCAGAAAGGAGATGGCACCGAAGAGATGCTTCGAATAGAGCAGGACGTCCTCGTCTTTTTTGCTGTAAGCTGTGTTGATGGTGTATGTGGGCGCCCCCGAGCAGTACTCCAGGAGCTGGTTGGTGGTGCGCCCTGCGTCGCAGGGGTGCGCCACGGCGATGATGGCCGCCGGTTCGGGAATCTGCTCCAGGAAGTAGGCACCCAGGGTGATCCGGTCCATGGCGCAGATGTCATCGGCGATTCCCTGCCGCTCGACGGCTTCGAGACAGGCCACGTGCCCGTCGGTCCCCACGATGTTGGCGATGGCCATGAAGCTCTCGGGGATGAAGGCGGCCACATCGAACCCCTTGACTATCTCAACGGGAACGGGCCAATCCAGCCATACCACGGGTGTGCCCTTGTTTTTTGCGTCGATGAGCTGCCGGTAGAAATCCAGGGTTGCCTGGGTTTCGTATTTCTGGGCTCGCAGCTCGGGGAGGGTCCAGGTGGCGGAGCCCATCTTCTGAAAGCCGAAACGGTGCCCGCGGTTCAGGAGGTTCTCGTGGTCAAAGAGTGCCGCCGAACCGAGCTTGAAGGTCAGCCACGCCAGGGGGGGACGCTCGAGCAGCGCCAGTCCCAGTTCACTGGCGGACACGACTTTCTCTATTATCTCATAAGGTTTTAATTTCATAAACGCTCAGGGGCAGTTCAGGGCATGTGTGATTAACCCTACTGGTTAAAAGAAGCATCGCGGCGGCCATTACGTGGTAACAGCCCGGTAACCACCCCTGCCGCAATATCACTTTTTACCCCCTGCGGTCTACTCAAAATCTGCGTGACGGTCAGGGGTGCTCGAAGGCGCCGGGGTCGTTGGCACCTGCGACCGGGCGAGGCTCGCTGGACTGGTGGATGAGATACTGGCGGCTCAGGGGATAGGAGGCCAGGGCAGCTTCCAGTGCCCTGCCGCCGTCGATGGCGTCGGAGGTGCCGCCCAGGGTGTAGTCGCCACCGGAGAAATCCGTGAAGCCCGGGTCGGTCTCTTCGATGTTGTCCAGGGGTGTGATGGTGCCGTTGTTGGAGCCGTGGACTTCGCGCCACCCCGTGGGGAGCCAGTTGTTCTCCAGGGCGATGATCCCCTCGCCGCCGCTGATGGCCATGTAGGTGCCACCGGCGGTGGCGTAGATCACGTTGTTGAAGCAGACGGCGCTCTCGTCTCCCGAGGAAATCCCCAGCAGGGTAGTGTTGCCGCTGCGATAGGAGATGACCGTGTTGTTGTAAAACCAGAGCGTCCCCTTGCGGTAGCGGGTAAAGTCGCCACTGTCACCGCCGTAGTGGAGGACCTGACCGTTCTCCTCCACGTCGTGCTTGATGAGGATGTTGCCGTAGACGTGGGTCTGGGCGTAGGCGGGATCGTTATAAAAATCTTCGTAGTCACTGTCCACCAGGTCGATGGTGCGGTTCCCCGCCTCAATCCAGTTGAATCGGATGACCGTGCCCTTGGAGCGATCCTTGAGGTTGTTGCCGGGGCACCCGTCGCGCAGGGGACCGAAGTGGTTGTACTGGAAGGTGATGTGATCCGACTCCGTGTAGTTGTTGTGCTCGTAGATGGAGCCCTCGATGCCGTTGCCGTGGATGTAGTTTCCCTCGAGGAGCAGGTATGACGATGCGCTCCCGGCGAAGAAGCCGTTCCCGCTGTCCGTGAGTGTGCAGCCCCGGACGGTGATGTGATCGCCCTCCTCCACGTGGATTGCGGCGGCGTTCTCCACAAAGGTCTGGGCGCTGCCGGAGTCATCGGTGAAGTCATAGGCGGGACGCGCCGAGCGGATCTCCAGGTTCTCAATGGAGATGTAGGAGGGGAAATCCGACGAGTGGCTGACGCCGCCCACCTTCACCACGCTGCGGACCTCGTTCCAGTAATCAAGGGCCAGGGGGGTGAGGGCGTCTTCCCCGGTGATGACGGGCAGATCCCCACTGGGAGCGGGGACACCACGGACCACCAGCGGCGCCTCGGCCGTTCCCGCCGTGGCCAGGGCAAATTTGCAGCGATAGGGCTCGGCGCGGTAGTGGATGAGGACCAGGGTGGAGGGGGTGAGGGACTCCCAGTTCACCTCACAGGGATCCGTGAGGGCCAGCCCCGGTCCCACCTCGATGGTGGTCTCGAAGGTGATGTTGTTTATGTTGTTGACGTTGTTTGTGTTGTTCACGTTGTTCGTGTTGTTCACGTTGTTCGTGTTGTTCACGTTGTTTGTGTTGTTCGTGTTGTTCACATTGTTTGTGTTGTTGACGTTGTTCGTGTTGTTTCCCGTCCCAGAGTCGTCGTCACAGGCGGGTAAGAGAGCCAGTATCATGGTGAAAAGCGCTATTCGAAGTGTCATGGTGCCTCCCGAAGCATAAGGGTTCTGGGAGCAGCATATCACATATGCGGGTCAGGGCCATGAAAGTTGACGCGGTGGAGTGGCAAATTGGTCGGGGAGGCACAAGGGGGGGTCAGCGGATCTCGGCGGTGGAGCCCTTTATGGCTTTATGAGGTTGGGCGCGGCCGCCCAGGTACTTCGCCAGGAAACCTTCCGTGCGGGCGATGTAGTCCATGCGGTTGGGTTCACGGCGAAATCCGTGGCCCTCATCGGGATAGACCACATAGAGGACCTTCCCCTTGTTTTTTCGGATGGCCTTGACGATCTGGTTGGACTCGTGGATCTTCACCCGGGGATCGTTGGCACCCTGGAAAATGGCCAGGGGAGTCTTGATGCGATCGGCATGGTAGAGGGGGCTGCGCTCCTTGAGCATCTTTTCCTCGGTCGCGAGATCTCCCACGCGGGTCTTGAATATCGCCATCATGGGTTTCCAGTAGGGAGGGACACTCTTGAGCAAGGTGATGATGGAGGAGGGACCAACAATATCAACGCCAACGGCATAGAGATCGGGGGTGAAGGTTACCCCTGCGAGGGTCGCGTAGCCTCCGTAGGAGCCCCCCATGATGCCCACACGCTTTGGGTCGACGTTTGCATTGGCGATGGCCCACTTGACCGCGTCCGTGAGGTCATGCTGCATCTTGCGGCCCCACTCCTTGTTGCCCGCGTTGAGGAATTTCTTCCCGAACCCCGTGGAGCCCCGGAAGTTCACCTCGAGGGTGACGTAGCCGCGGTTTGCCAGCCACTGAACCATGGGGGTGTAGGTGTACTTGTCCTGGTGCCAGGGACCACCGTGGACCAGAAGGACCATGGGCTGCTTGCCCGGGAGGGGAAGGGCGGGCTTGGCCAGGTAACACACCACATCCAGGCCGTCACGGGCCTTGATGACTACGGGTTCCTTGGTGGAGAGCCTGTATTTTTTCAGTTCCCTGCGGGTCTCCACCAGCAGCGAGAAGGTCCCCCCCTTTCGTTCATAGAGGTAATATTTCGCGGGGTGACCGGGGCCGCCCACGGCCACGACCCACTTCATGTTGTCGTAGGAGCGGTTCACAATCCCGAAGCGCAGCTTGCCCGCCAGTTTTCGCATGTTGTCCAGATCCTTCTTAAAGGTCGGATCCAGCGCTTTCCACTCCTTGTATATGTATTCGGTGCTGACGGCCTCGATCTTGTAAGTGTCGGGGTTGATGGCGACGCCGGAGAGATCTGCCTTGGGGTTGGTGAAGATCTCGGTGATCTTGTTGTTTTTCAGGTTGATGCTGTAAAGGCGTGTCATGTCGCTGCCCTTGTTGCCCAGGACAATGAGGTGTTTTCCGTCCTTGGAAAAGGTGACGGGGCCTCCGCTGTCCAGCGCGGACCAGGTGCGGATTGTTTTCCATTTTGCTTTGGTGGAGGTGCGGACCATGAGCCCCTTTTCCCCTTTGTCATTCATGGAGAGGGCGGCCCGGACCTTCATGTTCCAGTCGGCGACCCAGCCCAGCACGTTGCCGGGGTTTTGGGTGTCGAGGGTCAACTTGCCCGTCTTGAGGCTCAGGCGATACACGTCGAAGAGCTGCTTGTTTCGCTTGTTCATGGAGATGAGGATGGTGTCGGCGTGACGCTTGTTCACCGCCACGATGGAGGTGCGCACACCGGTCTCCGGCGTGAGGAGGCGGGTGGTGAGCTTGACCACATCGGTCTGATAGATGCGGAAGTCCTCGTTGCCTCCCTTGTCCTGGGCATAGAGGATGGATCCGGAGTCCGGGGACCAGAAGTAGCCCCGGATGCCCCTGTAGGTGTCGGTGGTGACAGCCCTGGCGTCGGAGGCGCCGATGGTCTGCACCCAGACATTGAGTACACCCTTGACCGGCGCGATGAAGGCGAGCTTTTTCCCGTCGGGGGAGATCTGCAGCCCCGATTTTTTGGGATTGCCAAAAAGCAGATCCCGGGGGATCAGGTTGGCGTGAACGGGCAGTGGAGTGGTCTTGGGGGCCGTGACCGGAGGGTTTGCCTTTGGATCAGTGGCGGGGGTGGTCGGGGGATCACTGGGGGTATTTTTATGGCAGGAGCTCAGCGCTCCCCCCAGCAGCAAAACGAGAATGAGCATTGATTTCATGGGAGATGCCTTCCTGGCCCACAGGGACAAGGGCCGATATAATGAGATAACCTGAGTGGTTGATGGTTCGTTCACGGGGAATATACCACGGGTGGAGGCCATTGAGTACCCTGCATTCAGAGGAGCTAAACAGGAGGAGCAGAAAAAATATGCCCCAATGAATCAATTTATTTTCGTGGAGAGGGGAGGATTACTGGACGTCGATGGTGAGGGTGAAGTTAACCGGGCTGCTGCAGTCATTGTCACCGCTGTCGGCCACGATGTACACGGTGCCGGCTCCGCCATGGTGTGTATACGATAATACTTCCGTGAAAGGAGTGGCCGTGTTGGTGTCCACAAAATCCAGGGCGTTCTGGGCATCGAAATCGAAGCAGTCGTCCAGCAGAAAGAGGACGCCGTCAACGTCGGAGTCGAAGGTGGCGGTGAGGACATCGTTGTTGGCCATGTCGACGGAGTACACCACCTCGGGGCCATCAAAGCCGATGTAGGGGAAATAGAGGCTGGAGCCCACGGTGCAGATGTCGCCGGTGATCACGTCGTGGGTGCTTGACACGGGAGTGGCGGGGCAGGTGGCCTCACACATTGCCAGGTCGAAGGTGCAGGTTTCGGTGCAGGAGAGGGTGCCGCCCGTGAAGCCCTGGTCGATGGTCAGGCAGTCGCTCCCGCCGAGATTGGAGCCGTCACAGGTCTCGTCGCCTACGATCAGATCATCACCACAGACGGGCGTACAGATCTGGGGCTCGGAGTCATCACAGGTCCAGCCCGTCTCGACCTCGCAGAAGGGGCTGCAGCCGTCGTTTGCGTCGTTGTTGCCGTCGTCGCAGCCTTCGACTTCAAGGAGCAGGCCGTCGCCACAACCCGCGGTACACACGGAAGGGGATTCGGTTGTGCAGGACCAGCCCAGCTCCACAGAGCAAGACGCGTCACAACCGTCTTCTGAGTCGTTGTTGCCATCGTCGCACGCCTCATCGGCATCCACGGTGCCGTTTCCGCAGGTGGTCACACAGACCGAGGGGGAAGCAGTGGTGCATTCCCAGCCGGGTTCTACGGTACACACGGAGCTGCAGCCGTCGTCGGGATTGAGGTTGCCGTCGTCACACACTTCATTCCCTTCGAGAACTCCATCACCGCAGATGGCGTTGACGTTGTTGGTGTTATTGGTGTTGTTCGTGTTGTTGATGTTATTGGTGTTGTTCGTATTGTTGACGTTGTTTGTGTTGTTGCTGCTGTCGTCGTCGCAGCTTGCAAGGGTGAGAGCAAGCACTGTAAGAAGAAGAATGGTTTTCATTTGGGACTCCTTTGTCGTTCAGTAGGTACATAATATAGCACTGCGCCCGGGAGTTTGCAAAAAAACTATGGTGGGTACCGGTGCCACGGGCGCAAAACAGGTGCAGATGTGTGCGAAGAAATAACACTCTATGCGTCTGTACGTGGTTTACTGGAATTTATGTGAAAAGTTGGAGAAGAGAGAGAGAAGATGTGGGGTTAAGAGGTTCTACCAGCCACCACGGTCACGATTGTTTCCACCACCGCGGAATTCGCTGCGACCGCCGCCGCCTCTTCTGTTACCGCCGCCGCCGCCAGCGCCGCCGCCGGGCTGACGGGGACGTGCTTCGTTAACGGTGATGGTGCGTCCGGAAAGTTCGGTGCCATTAAGACTGTTGATTGCGGTGTTTGCCTCTTCATCCTGGGGCATTTCAACGAAACCAAAGCCTTTTGAACGGCCGGATTCACGATCGGTTACGATTTTCGCAGAGACAACTTCTCCGTGAATCTCGAAGGCATTGCGCAGATCGCTCTCATTGGTGGTGTAGGGAAGATTTCCAACATAAATGTTCATAACAAGAACCTCTCAAAACATTCCCGGGAGCTTTTTCCCGGGTAGTAAAAAAAATGTGCCTCAAATAGCCTTTGCGCACCGACACTCGAAGAAGGCACAATCTCCGAGCAACGATGGCCCTTTATGAAATGAACCGTTCATAACACGAAAAGCAATGAAGCCTAGCCAGATACGGGGAGGCTGTCAATGGCAAATTAAGGAAAATTCCAACAATCGACAGAAAAAAATGGGGAAGGACGGGATCAGAGGACTGGGGGAACCACTATGACCACTTCCTGGGTATCGAGGAGGGTGCCTGTGGTCTGGTCGAAGAGATCGATGTAGGCGTAATAGAGCTGGGTGTTTGCCGACGGGGGTACGCAGTTGAAGTTCTCGGCCAGGACCGTGAAGGTGAGGGTGGAGCCGGGACGGGACGCGGAGCTGGTGCCCGTGGCAAAGTTGCTGAACCCGTTGTTGTAGGGGGAGCCATTGAAGGCTGCGGGAGTGGCCGCGGGGGTGCAGCTCTGCTCGGGCTCCTGGGGCGGGGCGATGTAGGCGTTGGCCTCAACACGGGTGACAAAGCAGCTGGTGTCGATGGTGCCGGGATCACCGTCGTCTCGGACCACAGCGAAAATATTGAAGGTGGAGTATTTAATGATACCGTCGATGCCATCGACGACGGCCTCGGTGAGGCCGGTCCCTGTGGAGGAGATGACATATTTGAGTACGCAGCGTCCGCTCTGTGCGGCGACGCCGGCACCACCGCTGCCCGTGCAGCACATGTTGGTGCCGCAGCGCCAAACGTTGGAGCTGTTTTTGAAGGCGCACACCGGGACATTGGCCCCCGTTGTGTTGGAGATGTTGGTGAGCTGCGCGAGGCTGTCACCGCCACCGGAGTCAACAGTGATGACTCGGGCGCCGATGTTGGTGAGGGCGTTGAGCACTGCGGCGTCGGTATATACCGTGGAGTTTGCGACACCTGCACAACTGATGTAGTCATTATAGGAGTGCGAGGGGGCGTCGGTGATGTGGAGGACGATGGGGACTGCCCCGGGACGGAACTGCGCGCCACCGATTTTGCCTCCGACAGCGTAGGCGGGAACTCCCGTGGTGCCGGTGCCGACCGCTACCTGATAGAGTGACTGGAAACCGGCCTCATAGTAGTCGTTACCCCCGCGGAGGGCCAGGGCATTAACCGCGGTCTGTGCCGTTGTGGTGTTGGTGGTGGGTGCCTGACGCAGCTGGTAAGCCGTGTCGCCGGGAGAACCATAATTGCAGTAAGGGTAGTCCTCCCACTGGGCCACACCGAAGGCTGAGTCGGTGACCCGGGCCCTGACCTGGGGAATGATGGTTGAGGAAAGTCCTGTCTTGAGGTTGTTGGCCTCCCCATTCATGGAACCTGTCATGTCAACGTTGAAGAAGACGTCGGTCATCTGGACCGTGGGGGTGAAGTAGAGAAGATCGTTCTTCTCGTTGCCCTTGTAGGGGAGCTCAAAGTAAAACTCCACACCCACGGACTCGTTGGTGGAGGAGGCGTCGCACAGGTTGGAGCCCATGGCCATCTCAGCGAGATCGGAGTTGCCGTCGCCGTCGGTGTCGTAGTGGAGGCGGGAGTGGATCCCCAGGTTGGGGCAGTTGATCTCTTGCACATCGGGGAGTCCGTCGCCGTCGGAGTCGGTGTCGAGGAAGTCGTAGAGTCCGTCGCCGTCGGTGTCCACGGGGATGGTGCTGAGATCGGCGTCGCCAGCCTCGAGGGAGTCGGGGAAGCCGTCGCCGTCGGAGTCGAGATCCAGGGCATTGATGATGCCGTCGCCGTCGGTGTCGCCCACTCCCTCGTCACCGTCTTTTATGGTGTCGCCGTCGGTGTCGGGGTTGTAGGGGTCGAGGCCGTATGCGATCTCGTCGGCGTCGGAGAGGCGGTCGCCGTCGGAGTCGAGATCCAGGAAGTTGTACTGGCCGTCGCCGTCGACATCAGCAGTGCCTTCCA
>JAHJLU010000437.1 GCA_018821745.1 Myxococcota bacterium
GAGGCAAACATTGCACTGGGCTGTGGAGACTTTCATCTGTGTGTTCACAGAACCGACCAGAAGGTGTGGTGCCTTGGATACAACGACATGGGGCAACTGGGAAACAACTCCACCGAGATGAGCGATGTGCTTGTCCAGGTGTTCGAGTTGACGGAGGTTGAGGCTATTTCCCTCTCCGGCTATCATTCCTGCGCGCTGAAATCGGACATGACCGTGTGGTGCTGGGGGGCAAATGAGAGCGGGCAGCTGGGTAACGGGACCACGGCGAACGGCTTGGCACCCACCCCGGTTACAGGGGAGAACGGTACAAACTCCATAGCGGCTGGAGTTTCCCACACCTGTCTGGTGAGGATTGACGGCACGGCAGCCTGCTTTGGCAGCAACTATCTGGGCAATCTGGGGGACGGAACGAACACCTCCAGTGATCTCCCCGTGGTGGTGACAAATATGGAGGACGCCTACCTGCTCGCGGCGGGGTCTGGTCACACCTGTGCGCTCCGGGCCGGCGGCACAGTCGGGTGCTGGGGTTACAACGATGTGGGACAGCTTGGGACTGGCAACAACGTCGATTCCTTGACCTGGCTTCCAATCCCGGAGTTTGACAGCGTCGCTGCCCTCTCCGCCGGAGGGCAGGTCCAGGGAGAAGGACACACCTGCGCGGTCAAGATTGACGGGACCTTGTGGTGCTGGGGTGATAATACCTACGGACAAGTGGGGGACGGGTCCACAACCAACCGGTACAGCCCCGTAGAAGTCCACTGACTCAGATAACTTTCAAATCCACGTGTATTCTTCGGCACGTGGGAAAATGGCCGGGGGGAAAACGAGAGGATCCCCATTGACGATGGAAGCTCTTCTCAGACCAGACACAACTCCCCACCAGGTCTCTCAATAATTTTTATCTGTTACTTTTTCAGGGTCCAGGCGGCGGGTTTTGTGATCTTGCTGCACCGGTGGGCAACACATCGGGCTTCGTACTCGAAGCGGTTGCGTGGACATCTGTAGAGAGGGCAGTCAAGTTTGATGCCGTTACAGCACTCCCGCTGTCGATCTTTTAGGGATTCCAGAAGCTTTTGTGTGTAAACCCACCGCTGATTGCAGCCGTGGTCACAGCAGCTGCCCGTGACGGTATTGGAAATGACGCAGTCACTGTCTTTTTGGCAGGTGAGGAGGTCAGTGGAGGGCATCAGCGGGGGAAAACGCATGAATTTGTCCGCGCGGCAGGTGGATGCGCTCTTCATCTGCTCCGTGGTCATCGGACTCGTTGACCCGGAAGTCATGGTTTCCAAAGAGCCAGCGCTGTTGATGGTCGTGCCAGGAGGAGACTGGGACTGGGACTCGGAGCTCCGGGCGCAGCCCAGGAGGGCGGATAAGAGGACCAAAACAAGGGTGAGGGTCAGTGTGCGCAAGATTCTACCTCCCGGTTGCAGTTATCAGAAATATCACTGAAAAGTGTTTGTGTGGCAAGTGGATTCTAGTGGCCGGGGGCAACGGACGGGAGAGGTGAGGTGAGGATCGGCGGGTTCAGAGGGATTACCTGCGGCCACGGCGGGAGGAACTGGTGCCGCGGCTGGTGGTTCTGGCACTGCGGCGGGAGGAACTGGTGCCGCGGCGGGAGGAACTGGTGCCGCGGCTGGTGGTTCTGGTACTGCGCCGGGAGGAACTGGCGCTGCGGCTGGCGGCTCTGCGGGCTGGAGCCCTTTTGGCCACGTACCGGACCGGGCGCTTGGCCGGGGCGCGTTTCACCACCACGGGGCGCCTATTGGTGTAGTGGGGTCGGGTGCTGATCACCACGGGCCTTCTGACGTAGTGTGGCCGGCTGTTGACCACCACGGGGCGGTAAGAGACCACGGTCCTGGTGGTGACGCGGGAGGCCCTGATGTCCTCGATGCACTGGTCAAAGGTCTCCTGTTTCTCAACCGGACTTGCGATGAAGCGGGTCTCGAAGTTGCACTGATCAATGTCGGCGCTGGTGATATATCCCGGGACGGTGACGGTGGTGTAAACGTTTTTGTATACGACCTTCCTTGCCTGAGCGTCGCTCAAGGTGAGAGTGAGAGCAAAAGAGAAAAGTAATGAAAGGGTAACTGTGCGTGCCATGATGCACCTCCTGCCCTTCTCTTGGCGCAAGCCCCGTGCCCAACTGCATGCCAGACTTCCCGGCGGTTCAGAAAAAAACAGATATAACCCCTTGTAAAGACTGTTTAAAAAAATATTGGCAGAAAATACAGCAAAAATTCAGGAGAGAGCAATCTCAAAAAAATGGCCAAATGTAAAAGTCTGTAATCCCAATGGCTTATATAATCGGAAAGGTGGAGGAAGAAAAAAAAGTTCGAGACCATGGAACCTTTTTGGGACCCGGTGATCTGGTAAAATCCGTTGACAATGCGGGTGTAAACCACCGTGAATTAGCCGATGTGAGAACAGATTGGAGAGGATTTCCTTGGCACCAGACGGCCCGGTGCCAGCAGCTTCTCCGGGCCGCGAAATCCTCAATACTATATAGGATAAATTCAATCAGACACCAGTTCTGAGGAGATTATTGCGACCGGATTGTGGTAGAAGTACCATTGATTGTGGAGGCAGCCATGAAAGAATATCATTTGGATTCCCTGTTTTACCTGGCGGCGGCAATTTTTCTTTCCGGGTGCTTGCCCCGAGGGACCGGGCAAAAAGAAGAGTACAGCAATGATGAGCAGAAGCTCAGCGGAAATCGAGGTGGAAACTCACGTGCTGCAGGAAGGCGCCTGGCCCTCGACGCTTATAGTAAATTACAGCGCCGCCCAAAAGAATTTACAGACGCGGATCTCGTTCACCTCTCCCATCGCAAAAACCTGTATGTTCTTAATCTGAGCCATACTGCTGTCACGGACGAGGGACTCAAGTCCTTTGCACACTCTGATAAATTACTCGAGATAGACCTCTCACATACCGCTGCTACAGGAGAGAGCCTGTCATATTTTGGTAACAACACACAGCTCACGTCGTTGAATCTGAGTTTTATCGCTCTCAAGGATAGCCACCTGGCCCATCTTAAACCCTTCTTGCGATTGAAAAAGCTGTACCTGCAAGGCACCACCATTACGGGCGAGGGGTTTTCCCATATTGTGCATCTCCCCATTTCCTCGCTGGATCTGCGCACTCTTCCCATAACACCCGAGGGGATGGCGTCAGTGGGGCAGCTACGCAACCTGCAGTTTCTGCGACTTGGGGGCACACATATTACCGATGCATCCCTGGGCAAACTTGCCGGATGCTCACTCCTGGCAGGGCTCAACCTCTATGACACTAAAGTCACGGGGAGCGGCCTCAGTGCCCTCGCAACGCTGAAGCACCTGGACAGCGTTCGTCTGCCACCGACATTTACACTCCAGGGAATGCGTGCATTAATGAAGCTTCCCCACATCAAAAATCTCACCCTCACCGCGCTCCCGGTAACCATTACAGACGCCTGGCTGTTGGCTGCGGCAGGCAACACATACATCGTCACCCTCTATCTGAACGCAAAAAATATCACTGACAACGGGTTTTCCAGGATCTCTACGCTGACAGGAGTACGATTTGCGAGCATCATAGATGGAGCCCATTTGACCGCGGGAGCCATTACACAGATAGGCAGGATGCACAGCCTCGAAGGGTTGGTGTTGCCCAAATTCAGGGGGCACAAGGCTGACTGGACAGCACTCGTCTCCATAAAATCACTCAAGACCCTCGCGGTGAACCACACGCCAATTCCCCTGTGGGCACTCAAAATATTGGCCGGACACACAAAAATGGAGGGGCTCGCCCTTCGCATTTCCGACGCCTCACAGGACATCCGGTCAACGCTTGCGCGCTTATCCCACCTTAACCGGCTGGAGATATTCCATAATGCCAAACAGAAGGGCCAAAGCGCCAGGGGGTCTCAGGGAGCATCACGAATGCGAGAGAGACATTGCATAGTGTTCCCCCCATGGATCCATACACTGAAAAAGCGCCTGGGGAAAACCCGCCTTGTCTACAACGGTAATTTCCTGCAATCAGCCTGCCCCTGAAACCCCCAAGGCTCGATTTTTTCCGTCGCAAATCGAATACACCGTGTTCAAACTGGCTGTTCGGTCATAAAGCATATTGGTTGGCGTCCCTTGTGTGCAAGTTGCATTTTCCACTTCCCTGCTATACTATGAGCGTGAAACATGAACCCCATCATTTCAGAGGTGCCCCATGAGAATACCATTGCTTATCCTGACCCTTTTCGCGCTCTTCTCCTGCAAGACCGAGAGCACGGCCAAATCCTGCGGTGACGGCGTCATCGACGTGGGCGAAGATTGCGATGGAACGGACCTGGCCGGAGAATCCTGCGCCACCCAGGGCTACCATGCCGGCACCCTCGCCTGCACCACCACGTGCGGCTTCGACCTCTCGGGCTGCCAGGCGGACGGTTACTGCGGCGACGGCGAGATCCAGGAGGGGGAGGCGTGCGAGGGCACAAACATTCAGGGCGCCACCTGCCTCTCGGCGGCGGACAAACCGGGCGGAGTACTTACCTGCGACGAGAACTGCCAGCTGGACACCTCGGACTGCAACGACTGCGGCGATGGCACTGTCCAGATCTCCCAGGGCGAGACGTGTGACGGGACCGATCTCAACGGAGCAACCTGCGAGAGTGAGGGGTACTACGCCGGCACCCTCGCCTGCGCCACCGACTGTTCCTTCGACACCTCCTTCTGCGGCGGCACCTGCGGCGACGACACGGCCCAGTCCGAGCACGAGCAGTGTGACGGGACCGACACCGGTGGCCTCGACTGCAGCGCCGCCGGGTTCTTCCGCGGGGACGGCCCCATGGTGTGCGCCGCCGACTGCACCATCGACCCCGATGCCTCGGGGTGCGTGACCTTTACGCAGATCTCTGGCGGAGGCTACCATTTCTGTGCCATCGACTCGGAAGGCTCAACCTATTGCTGGGGATACAACTCATCGTACCAGCTCGGCGACGGCACCACAGAAGAATCCAACCGCCCGGTCCGGGTCAACACAACGCAGCAATTCGTCCAGATCACTGCGGGCGAGATCCACACCTGCGCTCTCAATGACGTCGGTCAGGCCTTCTGCTGGGGCGACAACAGCGTTGGCCAGCTCGGGGATGGTACAATCATCCAGTCCCAAACTCCCTTCGCCGTAAACATGAACGGCCTCGGGGGAGCCCTCTTTACCCAGATCTCCGCCTCTCACGCCCACACCTGCGCCGTGGACACCCTCAACAGGGTGTGGTGCTGGGGCCTCAACACCTCGGGTGAGCTGGGTGACGGCACAACCTCGGGCTCCACACTTCCCGTGCAGGTCTCCGGACTGATGGCCAGTCCCATGGTCCTGGCGACCACCAAGACCGGGGTCACCTGCGTCTCCTTCTCGAACACTCCCTCCGGGGCCACAAAATGCTGGGGCGCCGACGGGTTCGGTCAATTGGGCACCGGAGGCAACGGGGTGTTCTCCACCACCCCCATATCCATCCAGTGGGGCGGGGGCATCATCAACGAACCCCAGCTCCTCTTCCTTGCCATCGGCCAGCAGCACGTCATCGGCATCGACCACAACGGGATCCCATGGGCCTGGGGCTCCCAACCATACGGGCAGTTCGGGGACAGCACGTTGGACAGCAGTGACATTCCCATCAACACCCTGACCAGCGGCATCGACGATCCACCCTACAGCCACGTGACTTCAGGCATGTACTTCTCCTGTATGCTGGACCACAGCGGTGCCGCCTGGTGCTGGGGTCTCAACGATCAGGGGATGCACGGCAACGGGACCGTCGTGAACAGCAACGTCCCCGTGGCTGTGGACATGACCCCTCTCGCGGGCGACACCTTCGTCTCCCTGTCCTCCGCCGGCTACGCCACCTGCGGCATCACCCAGCGAGGCGGGGCCTGGTGCTGGGGCGAGGGGAGCTCAGGGCTCATCGGCAACGGAATCAGCAGCAACTCCCTGATCCCCTCCCAGGTCATCGCCCCCTGACACGAGGACCTATGTGTTTCCGGTGAATCAGGGGTTGAATGAGGCGAGCTCGACGCAAAGGCAGGTGTTACCGATGGTGGTCCCGTTGAAGCAGTACAATCAAGTTTCTCACCGGTGGATACTCGGGGTGGACTTTGGGGTAGTTTTTCGGTGTCACGGGTGAGGATTTCGGGGTACACTCTTTGCGGCGGGGGCGTGGAACCATGGCGGTCTCCTCATCGGCCCATGGGCTCTTGTGAACCCCTGTTTAGGAGTATTATTATGCACAACAAGCTTTCCCTCCTGGTCCCCATCCTGCTGGGTTTTTTCCTTGTGGCCTGCACCGACCCCGACAACGGCAGCGAAAACAACTCCAATAACGTAAACAATATAAACAATA
>JAHJLU010000438.1 GCA_018821745.1 Myxococcota bacterium
ACCACGGAGTCAAAAGAGCGCTGGGCCACCAGGGTGGTGCCCGTGAGATGGGCCTTTGCCGGCGGGGGAACACGATTAAGCCGTGAATGGATCCGTGCCACCAGTTTTTTTGTCTCAAGGGTCCCAGCGTCGTCCAGGAAAATGATTATCTGGCCGGTCTTCTTTTGGGCATGGTAGACGGGCGCGAAGAGCCGCTGCCCTGTGGGTGTTCCCCATAACACCTCCCAGTCAGGCATGGGGAAGGGGAGGCGGCTATTCACCTGATCCATGATGTGGTGGGGGGAGACCACCTTCTTCACGCGAAGGTCCTGTGTGGCCCACCGGGCAAAATCCCGCATCCAGGCGACCATTTTCGGATCACCAAGGAAGACACGGGGTTTCAACACAAGGTTCACCTTGAACACGCCGAACCCCTCCTGCCCAATCCATTTAATGGTCCGGACGATGGGGTTTTTGGGTTTGATGTCGTCGACCATGTAGGTGTCCACCCGGAGCGCGCGGTAGAAAATACCCAGGGTCGCCATGACCAGCAGCGCCATCCCCACGCAATAAAATCTGAAGCGATGGACAAAGCGGGGAAGCCCACGGGAGATGCGGTCAATCAGGCGCTCCGCCGGGGAGCTTTTCTTCAGGGGGAAGCAACTGAGCAGCGCCGGGAAGAGCACCATGGAGGCCACATAGGTGAGCATGATACCCAGCGCCGTGAAGAGACCAAAACTCACCACGGCGGGGATATTGGTGAAAAACAGGCTGGCAAACCCCAGGGCGGTGGTGAGGGAGGTGAGGAAACAGGGGAACCACAGCCGGGAGAAGACCTCCACCACGGCCGCGTCTCCCTGCTCCCGGGCGCGCTTGAGGGGCGTGACTATATGGATGGAGTCGGAGATCCCCACAATGAGCAGGATGAGGGGGAGAATGGACATGAGTGCCGTCACGGGCTGCTCCGAGACCCCTAAGATCGCAAAAATAGCGGCCCACGCCGGAATCACCGAGAGGAGAAAAAGCACCAGCCCCTTTACGGACCCCATGATCAGAAACATGACAATGAAGAGCAGGACAAAGGAGGCACCCATAAACACCATCTGATCTTTTTGGATAAACTGAAAGTATCGGGTGGTAATGATGGGGGTCCCGGAGAGTTCAAGGGTCCGTCCGGGGGTTTTGTAGGGCGCGATCAATTTTTTCAGGTCCCGGTCCAGGGTCTCAAGACGGCAGCT
Source organism: Myxococcota bacterium (assembly GCA_018821745.1). Classification (GTDB taxonomy): domain Bacteria; phylum Myxococcota_A; class Polyangia; order HGW-17; family HGW-17; genus SZUA-580. Next base: position 1,218 of record JAHJLU010000438.1, read on the forward strand.
CTGTGCACTGCCGGGCTCCAGATAGCCGCTCACCACAAAGGTGGTGCGGGCTTTATTCCAGTAGATCCCGTCATAGAAGGAATCCGCAGCCTTGATTTTTGTTGCGTCAAAGGAGCCCCGGGTTTCAAACGTGAGCCCACTGACCCGGTTGCCAAACCAGGTGACCTCCTTGAGCCCAAGCCTGGAGAAACCCTCCGCGATGGCCGCAAGGTCACGGTAGGACTGCCAGGAGAAGTGCGGGTCCTTGAAGAAGCAGTAGACCTGCTCGTCCTGACGGCGGAAGAGGGTCTTGAACGCACCGTATTTCTGGCGGGTCCCGGAGGTGGAGACATAGTAACGCTCCACGGAAAAATCCTGATGGACCGTGATCCCCAGGGGCAGCACAAGCAGAGTGAAGAGCACAAACAACACCACCGTCTTTTTCTTGTTTCTGACGATGCCATTGAAAAACCGGCGGCTCATGGGGCCTCATCCCCGAAGAGGTGCTCCGTGAGCAGGCGATTGGTCCCGCAGCGCTCGTGGTGGGGGTTCTCGCGGACGTTGGTGAAAATCGTCTCCAGCGTGTCGGTTGTGATATTGCCGAAGGAGTGGGTGAGGAAGGGGCAGGGCCGAACGTCACCGTCGATGTCCACGTAGAGGAGGTGCTCTCCCCCCACACAGCCCCGTCCGGCTTCCCACACGTCGGGAGTATAGGCCAGGGGAAGCTTGGCCCATCTGCGTGAGCCCCGGGAGGCCACACACAACGCATTGAGCCGCTCGAACTCCCAGACCGTAAACGGGGGATTCTCGTCCAGGGCGGAGGACTCGGCGCCACGCAGACCGGGAGGCGTCTTGGGCGGGTAGCAGTTGACAAAGGCCGCCCCCAGAAGACCGGTGAAGGTGAGAAATCCCCGGAACTCCTTTTCTTGGAGCAGCTCCCGGGTCACCACGCTGTTTATCGCCAGCAGGAGTCCGGCATCCTTCGCACCACGGCACGCTGCAATAGCATCTTCAAAGGCATCGGGGACACCCTTGACGTGCTCCACATGGCTTGCGCTCTGGGAATCCATGGAGACCATGACCCCCGTCAGTCCCAGGGCAGCGAGCTCCTGAAAATCCTCGGGTGCCATGGAATACCCCGTGGTGAGCAGCCAGAAGCGGCCCCGCTCCCCGAAGCGGCGCAGGATCTCCTTTACCGCCGGGAGCCGGGTTGCGGGTTCACCCCCCGAGAGGTGGACAGTGACAACGCCCGCATCCAGGAGGGCGCCGGTTGTCTCCAGGAGGCGGGGCAATGGGAGTTCACTCTCTGTTGCACCGGCATGGGCGTAACAGTACGCGCAGTGATGGGGGCAGGTGGAGGCCACGGAGAGGATCCCCACCATGAGGTTCCCCCGCGCACCGGTATTCACCGCGACCACGTCATCGAGCAGATACTCCAGCAGCTGTGCGCTCCCCAGGGGGGGCAGATCGGGGACAACCCAGTACTCCCCCTTGTGCTCCACAAACCGTGCGGGGCCGTCACCGAGGATATTGCGCCGGTTGCGCACATAGGTGAAGAGCTCCCGGGGGGCACCAAAAAAACCAAAGCGCTTCACCGCCCGCGTGAGGAGACGCCGCAGAAAGGCGACCTCTATCCGTTTTTTTTTCAGACCGGTGGCAAACTGCGCGCCAGAAGCATTGTGGGGCATCGTTCTCCTTGAATCTCCCGGATTCGGGACCTCCCAGCATAGCATAGGTTCATCCATCGGCTCCACCATTCCCAATGCTTTTTCATGGGATCCCCCTCCTGGTGATTAACCGCTCAGTCTTGTTTGGCGTTACTCTTTTGTGATACCTTCTGAGGGCCTGCGAAGGAGGTTCACATGAGAGTTTTTATCCTCATAGTTGTAATGATTTCGGTTTTCGGGTGTAAAAAGAAGGGGGATGACGCTTCAAAAAGCAAAGCCTCCGGAAAAACCACCAGCCAGGCGGCCACAAAGACCCCTGACAAAGCCCAAAATGGCGCACCCCTGGCCCAATCCGGGGTCGAGGATTCTGCCCGTTTTGACGTGTACGTCAGTGGCAAAAAACTCGTCACCACAACATGCAAACTTGCAAAGGACGGGGCCTACAGCGCACAGACCACCGTATCTTATGCGGGCCAGAGCATCAAAAAAAGCACAGGGATCACGACCGACAAATCGGGACACTGGACCACCATGGAGCTCACCTCCCCCGGCGGAAACAAGCGCGTGAAGCGCTCCGGTGACACCATCGAGATCCTCAACACAAACACCAAAAAGCGATTCTCCCTCAAGGGAAAACCGGGACACATCCTTTACGACAGCAACTGCATGGTGTTCGAGACCTTCGCACTGAGGCAGTACGACCACAAAAAGGGTGGCCCCCAGAAGATCATGCGGTTCATCATCCCCGGCAAGATGGAGCCCTTCACCTTCACCGCCAAAAAAGACGAGACCGTTCAGGTAGCCGGGAATTCGAAGACCTTCAAACGATACGACATGGAGATCA
>JAHJLU010000006.1 GCA_018821745.1 Myxococcota bacterium
CCGTTGAGCAGAAATATTCCGTGGTGATACCCACCAGGAGACCGGCACCAAGACCCACGACGGTGGCCAGGAAGACCTTCCACCAGGTGAGGGTGATGACCGTACCCATCCCTAAAACGGGGAGAGCTATTTTTTGTGGAATGAACCAATAGCAGATACCAGCGGTTGCAAAAACCATAAGCGCTGCGGCCCCGAAGGTTCCTGTATTGAGTGCCTTCTGGGGGCTTCCGCCCTCGGAGGTTCTCACAGCGAAGGTACCCATAATGGATACAATAACACCAACGCCCGCGAGCATGAGGGGAAGGAAGGCGAGACGGAACATTGCAGAATCACTGGGAGGATTGGAAACCCAGACGGCGCCGAAGGCAAGCACCATGGCTCCGATGATGGCTCCCACATAGGACTCGAAGAGATCGGCGCCCATACCGGCGACGTCGCCCACGTTGTCACCCACGTTGTCGGCGATGGTGGCGGGGTTTCGCGGATCATCCTCGGGGATTCCCGCTTCCACCTTGCCCACCAGGTCGGCGCCAACATCGGCGGCTTTGGTGTAGATACCGCCGCCCACACGGGCGAAGAGAGCAATGGAGGATGCACCCAGGGAGAACCCTGAGATCACCTGGACGGTCCTGTACAGTGTCTCATCGGGGACAGCACCACCAAGGATTTTAAATTTATAATAAAGGACCATGAGCAGGCCAAGACCCATGATAGCGAGCCCGGTGACAGCCATGCCCATGACGGTGCCGCCGGAGAAGGCGACCGCGAGAGCTTTATTGAGGCTTGTTCTTGCAGCAGCGGTGGTGCGAACGTTCGCTTTGGTGGCAACTCTCATGCCGATAAATCCAGCCAGAGCCGAGCACAGTGCACCGACTATGAAGGAGAGGGCAATGAGGGGGCTCTTGTAGTCAAGACCCTTGCCGCCTTTGAAGTTGGCTGCCGCCAACAGAATAGCAACACCAATAACGAAAATAACAAGGACTCTGTACTCGGCTTTCAGAAATGCCATGGCGCCTTCACGCACATACCCGGCGATTTCTTTCATTTTATCGGTACCTTCATCTTGCTTGTTGATCCAGTTGGTCTTGAAATACGCAAATACTAATGCAGCCAAGCCAAAGACAGGAATTGTAAAAACTACCCATTGCATGGTATCAGGCCCTCCTTCTTGTTTTTTGGGAGTAAAGGTGAGAATAGAAAATTATGTTAATCATCATATACTTACCAATGGTAGACCGGGGCAAAATTGCTCACTGCCGGTTTCCATTAAAGGCATTCATCGCATAAGTAGGGCCATTATTCAAGATCGCTTCTGTGATGGCCGTCGATTTTTCCAAAATTTGTGGAATCTTTTGATCTTCCAAGGGCTCAAAGCATCCCAGGACATGATTAATCATATCCCCACAGGGTCTGCCGATCCCCATGCGAATCCGGATAAAATCCGGGCTCTCAAGGTGCTCCACCAGAGAGATGAGCCCCCGGTGTCCCGAGGTGCCCCCCCCTATTTTTACTTTGACCGTTCCCAATGGCAGATCCACCTCATCGTGAAAGACAAGGATCTGCGAGACAGGTATGCCGAGCTTTTCCACCGCCTGTTTGACACTCTCACCGGACAGATTCATAAACGTCTGGGGAAACAAAAGAGCGAGAGAGTGTTTGCCACGCCGTGCATCAGTGTACAGTCCGGAAAAACGGGATCTCCATTTCGCCATCCTGAAGTAATCCCCCAGATATTTCAGTTGTATTGCTCCGATGTTATGGCGGGTATTCTGGTATGCGGGACCAGGATTACCCAGGCCCACAATCAGAAAGGGGGCGACATCCATTGAGGATTATGCGCCGGCCGTTTCCTCTTCGTCCTCTGCAGCAGCCTCATCCTTGACGCCACGGGCTGACCTGACCTGCACAATCGCCTGACGGGGAGGCAGATTGATGACAATCCCCTCTTCCAGAACCAGATCCTGGATTCGGGCGATGTCGTCGATCTTCATGGGGCTGATATCATAGGAGATAGCAGAAGGAATAATGGAGACGGGGCAGGTAATGGAGAACTCGCGCAGGACCTGTCGTTTCGAGCCACCCAATTTTTCACCGATGGATTTCCCTGTAATATTAAAGGGAACAGTGACGGTGATCCGATCCGACGGGTTGATGCGGAGAAAATCCACATGGATGATCTTCCCTGAGAGGTGATTGAACTGTACATCCCGGATAATTGCCTGGGTGGTCTCAGTTCCTTCAACTTCCAACTCGATGTAGGTATTGCGCTTTTTCTCGGGATCGAGGCTGGCAACAAGCACCTTGGGATCGAGTGTGAGGCTGATCTGGGGTTTTCCCTGTCCGTAGAGGATTGCGGGGATCATGCCCTGATTTCTCAGTTTGCGGTTTGCATTTTTTTTATGGGTTTCTCTTGTAACTGCCTTAAACTTGTTCAGTTCCATGGCTCATACCTCATCTGCGGCAAACCCCTTTTTATGGGGGGTGAAACAATCGACACCGGCACATGACCGGAAATTGACCTGTGTGTTTTACTCATTACTGGCTAAGTTGCAAGAATTAAATGAACAGGGAACTGATGGAATCACCATGATGAATGCGCTTAATCGCCTCACCGAGCAACCTTCCGACAGATAATTGTTCAATCTTTTCACAAAGTTTAGCCTCTGGGGAAAGGGGCATAGTGTTGGTCACCCAGATTTTTTTCAGGGGAGAATTATTTACATTTTCTATGGCGTCTCCTGAAAAAATACCATGGGCGGCCAAAGCATATACCTCTGTGGCTCCATGATCCATAATGGCCGTGGCCGCCTTGCAAAGGGTTCCGGCTGTGTCAATCATGTCATCAACAATGATCGCCTTCTTCCCTTCCACCTTTCCAACCATGTTCATCACTTCCACTTTATTGGCCTCGGGACGGCGTTTATCTATGATGGCGAGGGGACACCGCAGCCGCATGGAGTACTCTCTGGCACGCTCCACGCCCCCGGCGTCGGGAGAGACGATCACCAGATCTTCCCGTGAGAAGTTGTCCCGGAGCTTGTCGAAGAGAACCGGAAGCGCACTGAGGTGATCCACGGGGATGTCAAAGAATCCCTGAATCTGCCCGGCATGGAGATCCATCATGAGGACCCGGCTGGCACCCGCTACGGTAATGAGATTGGCCACCAGTTTGGCGCTGATGGGCGTACGGGGTTTCACCTTTCGATCCTGCCGGGCGTAGCCGTAATAGGGCAGAATACAGACGATGGACCCGGCGCTGGCCCTCTTGAGCGCGTCGATGATGATCAGAAGCTCCATGAGATGTTCATTGACGGGATTGCACGTGGGCTGAATCACAAAACAGTTGACCCCGCGAACATTTTCATTGATGGAAACAAAAGTCTCCCCGTCGGAAAAATTGCTGATTTTAATGGAGCCAGCGGCAATCTCCAGATATCGACAAATCTCCCCGGTCAGTTCGTGATTGGATGAGCCTGAAAAGATAGCCAGAGACTTAAGCATAACTCCAACACTCCTTGTCCCGAGAAGAAGTGGCGAGCCACTTTTCCGGTAAACCTCTGCTTGAGGAGGGGATTTACATTCACTGGCTGGGCCGGAAGGATTCGAACCTTCGATGCGGGGACCAAAGCCCCGTGACTTGCCACTTGTCGACGGCCCAA
>JAHJLU010000439.1 GCA_018821745.1 Myxococcota bacterium
CCATGACAAGAGGCAGCCAAAAGTCACCAATGCAGCACCTGCGCCCCGTGGAAAAGATCATTTCGCCAGTGGTGAGGTGGTAATTCTTATGTCGGGGCTGTTGTGCGGGAAACAGGGTGTTATCGTTGGTCAGGCCTCTGCGAAGAACCACTACCGCGTCAAAGTTGGTGCCATGGAAGTGACCGTGGACACAGCGGATCTTCGTCCCGCCACGTAATCAATTTTCAGTATACCAGGAGGGGGGAAACAGGTGAGGGTGGACAGCTGCGGCCTGCCTTCTGACATGGAAACAGAGGTGACATTGATCCGCGAAACCACCAGATATCGGGATGTTGAAAGCCTTGGCCAGCTGGGGTGGTCCTCCTCGGAGGAGCGGCCCGATGACGGGGTGCTTTTCGCTGTCAAAATCACGAAAATATTGACGGATGTGCCCCATGAAGATGTTATGGAGGATAATCCCGGGGCAAAGATGGAGATTGCCACCCGGATCAAGATAGAGATAGGTCGGATCGGAGAGATTAAGGTGGGGACATACATCAAGATCATCTGGTTCCCACAGGGACATATCCTCGGGAATATGATCCGCCGCCCGCCCCATGAAGGGGAGGGTGCCGCGCAGGAGCAGGTCCCCGGAACGCGCAAGCGTGGGGGGCGAAGCGGGCTCTTTCATCTGAAAGGAGCTCATGAAGAGTTCACATCCCCGGGCCTCAAGCTCCGTTCGAATGAGCTCCTCGTTTTCGGAAAGCCATGGGTTTTGATGGAAAAGATCCGCTGAGAGGATGCACCCCTTCAATCCAACATCGGTGAGGGGGCGGAGGGACTGAATAATATCCTCACGGGTCTGAATGAAGTACCCGCTCGTCCACACCATGGGAGTGAGTCCCAGGGTCGCAGCCTCAAAGACACCACTTTTGAGCAGGGGATAATGTAAAAAGGGTTCGCCGCCGGAAAAAATCACGGTCCGGATTGATTTGATTCTCGAAAGATAGTGAAGCGTTCGGATGAGTCGAATATGGGAAAAGGTCTGTGTCTCAGAACTGGAGGAAAAAGTGTTGCAGTGGGTACAGGAATACAGACAACGTCTGGTGAGGAGAATAATGATGGTGGAAGGACGCAAAGTTGACATAATATATATTATCGGAACCTGAATCTAATGGTTTTTTCCCGATCACTCCCACAATGCCATGTCATAAATTCGAGTTCATTCGAGGCTTCTCCTTGAGATATACAATATTCTTTTCACCGAATTGCTGCTCCAGGAATCCTATCACCTTGTCACTCATGTCAACATGCGGCGCGACACTGATCAATGTTTCCCAGGAGTCGCCGTCATCAAGATGGAAGTTCAAGGCAATGTTGCCCGGATTGTCCGACGCCATCTGGGCAATGGACTGGTGCCAGTTGTCCCGCTTCATGAACTCCGGCAAAAACTGGAGATCAACTTTAATCTTGATATTGTTGATGCCTTTGAGGCGACTCTCGCTCACTCGCTCGACGGACGCCACCCTGAATGTGCGTGACTCAGCTCCGTCTCGGTTTGAAATCTCCAGGGCACCATGAAATAGCAGCGGCTCGTTGGAATGCAGTGCCTCATCGGTGGCGTCCATAACCTTGGAGCCCACAAAATATGGCAACTGTCCGTCCATCCCGTCAATTTCACCCTGTGCGTACCGCTCCTTCTTTTCTCTTGTCCTGCGCTCCACCAAAGAAGAGACAATGCCGATGGTCACCAGATCCCGGATATAGGCCCGACCATCGGTTTCCACGGGACGTTGTGGGATGAACTCCTGGAGCTCTCCAATTGTATGGGTCCACTCCCTCACCTTGTTCGCCCCACCAAGATAGTTCTCGAGCGGATGCCCTGAAATGTAAATTCCCAGGACCTCTTTTTCCCGCTTGAACATCCCCTGCTTCAACCATGGATCCACATCGGGAAGTGGCGGATCCGCCGTGTCCACATCCCCGGGATCCAGCATGTCAAACAGTGAGGTCTGATTGGAGGCTTTCTCCTTCTGGAAGCTGGACCCCGTCTTCAACGCCATCTCCACGCCCGCAAAAAGACTGGCCCTTGCCTGCTCCAAAGGTGCATCCACCAGAGCGTCAAGAGCCCCGCTGCAGATAAGTGCCTCCAACACCCCCTTGTTCATCCGGCGCAAATCAACGCGCTTACAGAGATCATAAACCGACTCATAGGGGGTCTCGCTTCTGAACTCCAGCAGCGCTTCCACGGCACTGTCTCCAACCCCCTTGATGGCCCCGAGTCCGAAGCGGATCACCTTGTCTCCGCTCTTGTTCTTGACGATGGTAAAATCCTCGAAGGATTCATTGATGTCCGGCGGAAAAACCTTTATCCCCATCTGCCGTGCAACCTGCAGGTATTTCATCACCTTATCGGGTTTGGAGCGCTCACAACTGAGAATTCCCGCCATGAACTCAATGGGATAGTGAAGTCGCAGGTAGGCGGTCTGATAAGAAATGAGCGCATATGCGGCGCTGTGAGATTTGTTAAAGCCATATTCCGCAAATTTCACCATATAGGCGAAGATGTCATCCGCGGTCTTCTCGTCGATATTGTTGGCAGCACACCCCTCTAGAAAGAGCATCCGCATGGCTGCCATTTTATCCGCCAGCTTCTTGCCCATGGCCTTGCGCATCTCATCGGCGCGTCCCATGCTGAAACCGGCGAGTACCCTCGCGGCCATCATGACCTGCTCCTGATAAACAAAGACACCATAGGTCTCTTCGAGGACCTCTTTGAGGGATGGATGCAAATAGGCGATTTCCCCGCCACTGTGCTTGAGTCGCACAAAATCCGCGACCATTCCACCCTGCAGGGGGCCGGGACGGTACAGCGCCACGGCTGCGATCATGTCTTCAAAACGATCCGGTTTGAGCCCCTGGAGGAGCCGGGCAAACCCCTCACTCTCCATCTGGAAGACCCCACCGGTTTCCCCCTTTGAGAGCATCTGAAATACAGCATCGTCATCAAGGGGGATGAGGTTGATGTCAAAGGGCTCCAGCCCTTCCCTTTTGCGCTCCCGGTTAATGCGTACCTCGGCGTCCTGGATCTTTGTCAGGTTATCGAGCCCGAGAAAGTCAAACTTAACCAGGCCGGCTTCTTCAACAATGTTTTTATCGTACTGGGTGACCAGGGGGATCTCCATGGTGGATTCTCCCTTGGAATCGGTCTTCCCCTTGGTAGCCGGAACCACCTCCCAGATGGGTTTATCGCTGATGACAACCCCTGCCGCATGCACACCGGGATGACGGTACATTCCCTCAAGTTTCTTCGCTGTCTCAAGCAGATCCTTGATAACCGGATCTTCCGCGGCCATCTCGTTGAGCCGGGGCTCCTCGATCATGGCCGCTTCAAGGGTGCTGTTCATGGGGATTGTCTTCGCGACCTTATCCACGACCCGCAGCTCCACTCCCAGAACCCGCCCCACATCCCGGACCACAGCTCGTGATTTCAGGGTGGAGAAAGTTGCTATCTGGGCGACCTTCTCATCCCCGTAGGTCTCCCGGACGTACCCCAACACCTCTTCACGCCGGTTCTTGCAGAAGTCGATATCGAAGTCCGGCATGGAGATTCGCTCGGGATTCAAGAAGCGCTCAAAGAGCAGCCCATACCGGAGCGGATCGAGCTCCGTAATACCCAGGGCATACGCGACAATGGATCCGGCACCGGACCCCCTCCCGGGACCCACGGGAATTTTCTGCTCCTTTGCCCACCGGATAAAATCCGCCACGATGAGGAAATACCCTGAAAAGTCCATGCGAATAATAACGTCGAGCTCATGGTTCATCCGCTCGAAATAGGGAGCTTCGTCCTCGACCTCCTGTTTTTTCTTCCTGAGCTCCACAAAACGTCTCTTGAGCCCCTCGAGCGTGGTATTCCGCAGGTGATCCTCCTGGGATAGTTCATGGGGTGTATTGAACCTGGGAAGAAAATAGACAGGCTTTTCCCCCGCCATGGAGCGGGAAATATTGTTGGGAATATCCACATCACAGGCTGCTGCGATTTTCACTGTGTTTTCGATGGCTTGGGGCACACTGCCAAAGGCGGACATCATCTCTTCAGGGCTTTTGATGTAAAAAGCGTCCACAGAGTGGGCCATGCGGTTCTCATCGGTGAGCCGCTTCCCCTGGGAGATGGCCATGAGGATCTCCTGGGCTCTCGCATCCTCCCGGTTCAGATAGTGGCAGTCGTTGGTGGCAACGAGGGGGATCCCCGTCTCCTGGGATATCTTGATGAGCACATTGTTCAGTGCATTCTGCTCCTCGATGCCGTTGTCCTGCAGCTCCAGAAAAAACCAGCCCTCCTCAAAATACGACTGGTATTTGAGGGCCATCTCTTTTGCCGCCCCGTACCCCTTGGCAAAATAGGTCCGGGGAATCTCTCCTCCCAGACAGGCGCTGGATCCCACCAGACCTGCACTGTACTTTTTGAGAAGCTCATGATCAATTCGTGGATTATAGTAAAAGCCGTTCACTGCGGCCATGCTCACCATGTATTGAAGATTCTGCAGCCCCTTGTAGTTCCGTGCCAGCAGGATCAGGTGGAAGTTACGATCCCGGTTGGTCTTCTCATCCATGCTGTCGGAGGTGATATAGGTCTCACAGCCCAAAATGGGTTTTATCCCCGCCCGCTTGGCCTTGAGATAAAAATCAAGCGTCCCGTACATGTACCCATGATCCGTCAGTGCGACCGAGTCCATGCGACGCTCCTGGATCAGGGGAAAGAGCTTGTTAAGATGGATGGCACCATCGAGCAGGGAGTATTGTGAATGCAGGTGAAGGTGAACAAATTCTGACATGGGCGTTCTCGACGGAAGGTATGGAGGAACTTAGTGGGATTGCGAAGCGACACACTGGGCAAAAGCGCCACAATCTTTGTGGCCCAGGCAATTCAGGTATTGGGAAAACTCATTGAAAAACATATCGTTGGAGCCAAACATTGAAGGCGTGTTTTTATCGGACTTCCCTTTTATGAAATTATGCCTGCAGGTGGAGACACATTTCTTCGGATCTGACCATTTTCTAATGATCTCGGCCTGTTTGTCTTCCGGCTCCTTGCTGAAGGTCATCCCGAGGGTGAGGGGAAGGATCATTCCCGCGCACCGATTGCGTCTCTGGCAAACACTTTGGCATCGGGAGGATGTCACCTCGTCAAGAGGATAACTGGTGATGGAAGACTTGAGCGCCTCGTCCTGACACTTGGAAAACTCATCGCAGGAGGTTCCCTGGACACAACCCAGCTGGGCTTTGATAAAGTATCGATATCGCCCGGGAAGTTTCGACTTGCTGGCTTTCTCTTTTTTGATGCGGGACCGACAACTGGAAATACAGCGCTTTTTATCCTTGAAAAATATCACCGCTTTTTTAGCCAGAGAGGTGCGGGCTTTCCCCTTGGGGGCATATACCGCATCGGTGCACTGGCTGATTTTTTCACACAGCTGGTCGCAGTCCTTCTCGTCCGCGAGGGAATTCGCGGACGAAGATTTTTTACACCCCGACCCCGCACCGAGACCGACGATGAGCAACAACAAATACAGACGCATCAGAATTTCCATATGAAGCCTGCTCCTCCGTAGAAGGTTGGGTCTACCTTGGGAATAATGGTCTTCTCAAAGCTGCCGGAATAATAGTAGTCCATGTAGGCCGGACGATAGGCGGTGCCACTGGGTTTAAGCCCTGCTGCGGCCCATTTGAGCTTGGCGTAGACAGAGTATTTCGTGTTGATGGCCCACTCCACGGAAGCCTGGAACATAAGCCTGATTCCCCAGTAGGGTTCTCTGAGGCCGTGACCTTTCCAGCCTTCTAATTGGTCGTCAACATCAACATTAGGATCACTGCAGAATCCTGGCTCCGACTGCCCGTCACCGCTCTCGGGTGGGGAAGAAAGACAGAATCGATCACGGTAAATGTTGAAATAGGCCGAAAGGTTGAGGTTCACCTTCTCGCGGAAGGAGAGTGTACCGGCACCACCGAGGTTCCATGTGAAGTTAACCCGCTCCTCCTTGCCAATACCGCCACCGATGTCCATAAACATACCAGCGGTAAGGGGGCCGCCCTGGAACAGCTGGAGACGGGTATTGAACATGAATTCTGTCATGGAGAAGTAGGTACGCAGGGTGGCGCCACCATCGATAGCCATGTTCCCTTTTCTCCAGATACCCACCATGAGTTTTCCCTCGAACCAGTAGGGGAAGTCGAAACCGGCGGAGGCGGTGAAGGATTTTGGAGGAATAACTTTGGCACCGAAGGCAGAAAGACTCGACTTCATCTCTGCGATCTCGTCGGGGGTAGGTCCAAGGGGCAGGAGGTTGACATTGAGCGTCACCGGCTCCGTTGTGCCACCCTGGATGGCAATGGTGCGTGTGTAAGAACGGTAATCCCGGGCCTTGATTTCCAAGCGATAGGTCCCCACGGGCAGCTCGTAATTGAGCAGCGGAACTTTCCCCACGGGCCTGTTATCAATAATAATGGTCGCGCCGATTACGTTGGCGGTGATTTTCAGGGTGCCCACTCGCTCGAGGGGGATGTGGACGACTGCCCCGGTGTCAGCTTTCACTTCAATGGTCTTCTGGACCTTTTTAAAGCCGGGCTTCACAATCTCGATCTGATAGGTCCCAGCCTTCATGCGGTCGTACTGTACAGAACTTTTGCCCTTGGGTTGACCGTCTATGAAAATCTGTGCCCCTGTCTCGGTGGTGATTTTCAGGGGACCTACGGCCACATGCTTGGGAGCCTCTTTTACATCGAAGTTGACCAGCTGCTGCTGGTTTGCGGTGATGGTCACGGTTCTCTTCTGGGAGATGTAGCCCTTCTTCCTCACCTCAAGCATATGCTGACCGGCGATGAGCCTGATGCGCGGCATGGGAGTCTTGCCCTTGGGCATCCCGTCAACAAAGATTTCGCAGCCCGGGACCGAGGTGATAATGGTGACAAGCCCCTCGGGAACATCGGGGGTTTTAGGCTTGAGGGTGGCAACAACGGCGGATCTCTCGTTGGTTTTAATTTCCACGATCTGCTGCATCTTGTTATCGCCGTGCTTGACCACCACGAGGTGATTCCCCGGATCCAGTTTCAGCAGCAACGGGGTGGTCCCCATCAACTTTTTATCCACATAAACTTCCGCTTTATCCACGTCGGACGTGACGATCAGAGACCCCTTGGGTTTTGTAATTTTCACCAGACTGACC